>JAHQWA010000509.1 GCA_019634045.1 Saprospiraceae bacterium | reverse complement strand
TGACTTGGATCAGGATGGTTTCTTAAACGCGGAGGACTGCGACGATAACCGAAGCGACATCAACCCCAATCAAGCCGAAATACCTTATAATGGGCTAGACGATGATTGCAATACACTTACCCTCGACGATGACTTGGATCAGGATGGTTTCTTAAACGCGGAGGACTGCGACGATAACCGAAGCGACATCAACCCCAATCAAGCCGAAATACCTTATAATGGGCTAGATGATGATTGCGATCCACTTACCCTCGACGATGACTTGGATCAGGATGGTTTCTTGAGGATAGAGGATTGTAATGATAATGACTCCACCATCAATATAAAGGCTACTGAAATACCCAATAACGGTATAGACGAAGACTGTGATGGAATGGATCTGATCACGGCTATAGCTGACTTGAATGGGATTCAAGTAAATATCTATCCCAATCCAGTTTCAGATGTATTGAATATAGAAATGCCTGGGCAAGTGAGATATGTGGTTCGGTTATATAGTTTACAAGGTAAATTAATTACGTCCTTACACAACCCTTCCTCACTTCCAACCACAGAACTAGTCAGTGGCATCTATTATCTTCAAATAGCTGATAAAATGGGAAATTGGAATATCATCGAAAGAATCATGGTACTCCACTAATGTTCTTACCTATAAATTATTTTTCCCGTTTGGCGTATCTTTTTCAGTTTTCCTCGTCTCAAGCTTACGAAGACATTATTCAGTAAGCAATACCACCCTTATTTTATAGGAACTCACCCAGGTAAGACATTTAAACCATTAACTATTATTAACAACAAAACCAAAGACATGAAAAAGATCGCAGTTATCTTGGTATTGGCATCTGCTTCCCTTTGGGCATGCAAGCCAGGAAATGCTACGCAAGCCGCTGAACAAGAAGCCATTGAAGCTGAAGTACAACAACTTGATTCTCTCTCCAACGAACTAGAATCGATTGAGAGCGAATTAGATGCCAAGGCGGATGAATTAGAAGAAGCCTTGAATCACATTGAGACTTTTGAAGAATAATTACGTCATAAGTTCAAATTCTAAAAACTACTATTATGAAAAAGCACATTATCACACTTTTCCAAACCTTGATCATGGCCATCCTGTTGGTGGTTGCTACGGGGGAATTATCGGCACAGAATGGCAATGGGAAAGGGAAAAACAAGGAAAAGACCGAAAAGGTAAAGGGTCAAGATAAAAAAGCAGAAAAGGCGAAGGAAAGAGGCGAAAAGAGAAAAGGAAAGAAGGAAAAAGATGATCATGAAGATGAACTTGAAGAGGAATTAGAAGAAGAGGAGGACGAGATGGAAGAACAAGACGATGATGTAGCAAAGGGAAAGAAGGCTAAAAAAGAAAAGTCCAACAATGGCAAAGCACATGGCAAGGACAAAGGAGAATTGAGTGGTAAGGAATTCGGTCAAACCAGAGCAGCTGAAGCTAGAGCCAGAAATGCGGAGCGCAAGACCCAAGCCAAAGAGAAGGTGAAGGCAAAAGAGGTGAAGGCAAAGGAGGGTAAAGAACGTATCGCTAAAGCACGAGAGGCTCTAGAAAGACAAAAGGCTGAAGGTAAAATCGATGAAGAGCAGTACAATAATAGGTCAGCACGAATCGAAAAAGCTGAGACGAAACTCAAGGCCTTAGAGGACAGCATTAAGAAAGCAAAGGGCAAAACTGACAGTCAGTAATCCCCTTGCACTATGAACAAATACAGATCCGTAGAGATCATATAGCATACTGAAGGTTTAACTCGGGCTTCAAAGGCCCGAGTTTTTTTAACAAAACAAAAACAGCATCGAGCGGAGCCCCATACAACGATCCAATCCACAAGACGTTCTTTTAACTGGATTTTAAGGATGAATACCTGATTCAAAGAACCGTTTTCCCATACACTATCCACCATGCGTAAACAAGTATTGATTTTTTGCTTCCTAGTTTCAGCCTTCTGCTTGGCTGCTCAAGATAGAACCGCGGAGCCCTACGCTACTTCTCGCGTTTTGAATCAATCCCCAGCAAAAGGATTACTACTCGACTATACACAATTAGGCGGCTTTAAGTACAAAGGGCCGAATAATAACAGTCAGGTAGCAGAAAGCGATCGACTTGAATTAAAACTGCGCATACCTGTTTTGTTGAAGGAGCGCACGAAAGTATTGTTAGGACTACAATATTTTCAAGAATCCTATGAATTTGAGGAAGAGGGTCTGCTTGAGTCCAATTTTGTCTTTCAACGCTTGAACGATAAAGTATTAAAGAAATCCCGTCTAAGCCTTAGCGCGGGGCATGCTCTCAATAGCAAATACTATACAGCCTTTAGATTGGAGGCTTCTTATTCTGGCGACTATCAGGGGATTATCAATATGGATAATCGATACGCTACCTATAGAGCTACCGCTGCACTGGGTTACAAAAAATCGGAAAGATTAACCTATGGATTTGGTGCTTACTATAGCAACAGCTTCCGTCGCACTCAGATCCTTCCATTTGCTTTTTATAACCAGACCTTTAGTGATAAATTTGGCTTGGAGTTTACCATCCCCGTCAAGCTAAAAGCACGATATAATATCAATGATCGATCCCTACTCCTATTTGGGCCACAATACCAAAGTCAAACCTACTCTTTAGATGTCCCCAATGAGCAAGAAGAATTGAGTATTGGTCATTTCCGAAGACAAGCTATCGATTGGGGAGCTACCTACCAGTACAATATTGATGGTTGGACCTGGATGCAAGTCGGAATGGGTTACCTGACTAACTTCAATACAAGAGTAGAAGACCCCGCAGCAGGAACTGCCTTCGGTATCCAGCCAGGTGATGGCGCCTACTTAAAGGTTGGACTCTTTTTGTCTCCAACGAGAAGGAAGTAATAGCCTGAACTCAGGCAGTGTTTCCGGCGAAGTGAAGGTCGGGACACCACCCTCATCTCGGGCCTTCTAGCTATAAGTATTGACCTGCCTTCCGTAGGCAGTTTGGACAAATACTATCCAATAAAGCAGATAAAATGCTGTCAATTACCATGATAAGCAATAGCTTTATGTTTAATATTTTACCATCTGCCGTCGTAACATGCTTCTTCGTACATTGATCTTCATCGTAGGGCTCAGTTTCCTATCGGGAAAAACCCTTGTCGCCCAAGCTATCCTGGCACCTGCTATTCAGGGAAGTGTCAAAATTGGCACTTATGTCTACGTCTTCTCAGACGATTCAAAATCTTTACAGATCGAAGACATCTTGAGGGACAACGCTCTGCCCTTTACTAGGCAACAACATGACCAAATCATGATCGGGCAGCGGCGGGAAGCCAATGCCTGGATCCGTGTCGAAGTATCAAATCCAACTGATTCGATCTATTCCATGGTGCTCTACTTAGGAGATATCTTTACGCGACATATGAAAGGATACTTAGTAGCGGATGACCAGGTATTACAGACCTATGCCATGGGACTAAAGGGTGAATTTTCAAAAAAAACGCTTCCCTATCGCAGTTCAGCCCTCCCTTTCGAAATCCCTCCCAAGGCTAGTCGAAAGCTGTACATTAGGATTGAACACAGGTGGGATCCTGTTCAATTTCCTATCTACTTATCTAGTGCTAGAGGTTTTCAGGCTTTTGTAGAAAGAGAGTATTTTCTACTAGGAATCTTTCACGGATTTCTTGCCCTGATTGTACTCATTGCAGCTATACTTTTTATCTCCACTCGCAGCCGCTTATTCCTAATCTACTTATTCTATGCTTGCGCATCCTTTGTTTTTTCATGGAGTATCTCAGGGCTAGACTTCCAATACTGGTTTCCTTTGAATGGAGAATCAGTCTACCCACTGCGGATGGCTATGGGAGTCGCCACGATTCTCTTGCTATTTGCGCTGATCGGAGAATACTATCGTCTAGAAAACGTCAAACTTTCCTTTACAAAACACCTCTCTCGGTTTTTCGCAGGATTGCTCATCATAACACTCATCTCCTTGTTGTTTCAAAGACAACTTGGTTTCAGTGGCCCTAACACAACAACTAGTTACCACATCATTCCGGGGCTAATCATCAGCCTGTCTTGTCTGTATATTTTCGCCATCTTATTTCAAATTACCTTTCGGCATCCTAAATGGACCAATTTTATCTTTCTAATTGGCTATTCGGGTATTACGGCCTATGGCCTGTTGGCGACTCCCATTCAGAATGCCTGGATCCCGATCCCCTTCGATAAGTTTAATCTCTTTCGTCTATCCACTGTTTTCGAGATGACTGCCTTAACGATATTGATGGTACATCGGATTTTAAAGGTTAACCAAGAGTCCTTATTAAAATCCGAACAATTGGAAACGGCGCAGCGGGTAGAGGCTGCTAAGAGTACCTTATTTACTAATATCACCCATGAATTCCGCACTCCGTTGACCGTTATCAATGGGTTTTTGAAACAAATTAAAGGGCATGACTTCGAGAAAGGACAAATTCAGAAGAGCAGCGACGACCTACTCCGTCTAGTCGATCAATTATTGGATTTAGCCAGATCTGAAAATGGGATTTTACAGCTTAAGATGCAACAAGCGGATCTTATTCCATTTCTGCAACTAGAGTCAGCAAGCTTCCAGCACTGGTGTCAGCAAAAGAGAATAGATTTTCACTTCTCTACTTCAACGGAAGAGTGCCTAATGGATTTTGATCCGATCCGATTAAATGAGATTCTTAAAAATCTCATCTCAAATGCCATCAAACATACCCCTTCCGGCGGGAAGATCACTTTAGAGGCACATAAAATGGTAGATCAAGTTGAACTAAAAGTAACCGATAATGGTAGAGGGATGGCGGCAAAGCATATGTCGATGATCTGGAACCGTTTTTACCAGGTTGATGAGCAGGATTCTGGCACAGGAATTGGGCTTTCTCACACCAAAATGTTGGTTGAGTTGATGCAAGGGAACATCGAAGTGGACAGCAAGGAAGGACAAGGAACCATCTTTACTCTAGTCTTGCCCATTACCAAGAAAGAAAAAATCACCGCACAAAAGCCCCATACGAAAAGTATAACTCCTGTTGAAATAGACATTGATCGATACCTCCAACAATTAGCTCAACAGTACAACCCTAAACGCCCCAACCTCTTGATCATTGAAGACCAAAAATCGGTAGCCTATACGATTGCAAGCACTTTAGAATCTCACTACAATATCCAACTAGCCGATGACGGAGAGGAAGGCTTAGCGCTGGCCAAGGATAGTTTGCCTGATCTCATCATCAGTGATATTATGATGCCTAAATTGGATGGGGTTCAAGTTTGCAATAATCTGAAACAACATATCGAAACCTCTCATATTCCAGTGATCCTATTGACTGCCAAAGCGGCTAAAGCAGATAGGCTAAAAGGGCTGAAAGCAGGAGCAGATGCATATCTTAATAAACCCTTCGACTCCGAAGAATTACAAGTACGAGTCAAGAACCTCATCCAGCACCGAGATAAAATCAAGGAAGCGATTCAGAATGGTAGCTACAAGGCCATGGCCGACCAATTGGGGCCTGACTATGACTGGCTAAAAAGTCTGGAAGCAAGAATATTGGAACAGATATCTGATCCAAACCTGACCCCACCTTCTCTAGAAAAGTGGCTTGGAATGAGTCAATCCAAACTGTATCGAAAACTTATACAATTGACCGGTTTAAATCCTAGCGCCTTTATCAAAAATATTCGTCTAGAAGAAGCAAAAAAACAACTGCTCAGCACCCGTAAAAAAATCAAGGAAGTGGCTTATGATGTAGGCTTCTCTAGTCCAGCCTACTTTTCCACCAACTTCAAAGAAAAATTCGGCCTTAGTCCTAGTGAAATCCGAAAATAAATGCAGTTGCTGCCCCTTGCATAAGAATTGAAAGCTTTAGAATAGGAATTGAAAGTCCTTTTCTTCAATTTCTTGCTCTTTTGCGGTATTCAAGACAACTAAAGTTTGTTTTGACAGCGCGAATGTATCATGAAGTGGTTTCGATTATCTCAATTGCACAAGCAACGAGCTTCTATCAAGAAACTCACAGTAAGTCAGGAAAACATGCTACGTACAAGGAGGGAGGTCGAGACCACTTCCATTTCAAGTTCGCTATCGAAATAATTCCAACGCTTTCTAGAATAAAATCGGATGTACTCCCTGTATCATACCCAATCACCAGTGACTTACATCCACAAAAAGTTATAAGCCTTCAGCAGTCATTTATCTACTACTGGCCTCTAACCATAAGCTACCGACGTGGAGCGATTCATCAACAAGTGATCGCTCCATTAGTCATTTAGGGGCTAGTTCCTTTCTATCCATACCAGCAGCATTTCCACTTTTATTCTTACTTTTAGGGTACGCTTCATAGCCTCCCCATAAAACGATTAACCAATCTCATTTATGAATATCAAAAGACTCCTAACACTAGGGATTACCCTGTGTATGTTACAGGCTTGCCAACCAGTCACCGAACAAACGGAACTCCTTCCTCCGGAAGAAAACCGCTTCACTACAACTATCCTGAGTCCAGCAGGAAGTCTAGATGAGCCCATGGCCTTTAGCTTCTTGAATCGAGAAGAGATGCTAATTGTAGAGCGGAAAGGCGCGGTTAAATCTTTTCATGTAGATAGTCGGCAAATGCGTACGGTAGGGCATATTCCTGTCAATACCAAGTACGTGAACAAAGCCGGTAGAAGCCGGGAAGCGGAAGAAGGCCTGATGGGCGTTATTGCGCATCCTGACTATGTTCAAAACAACTGGGTTTTCATGCATTATGCAGACCCGGATGAGCCCAAACATGTGCTGGCACGCTGGGAATACAAAAATGACTCCCTATACGAAGACACGAAAGTTGTTGTGTTGGAATATCCCACGCAACGTGAGGAATGCTGTCATACCGGGGGGGGGATGGTTTTCGACAAAGCCGGAAATCTGTATCTCACCACGGGTAACAATACAATCAATCCGCCCCAAGGCACCTCAAACCTAGACGAAAGACCTGGGCATAAAAACTCCGATGATCAACGGACCGCAGGCAATACCAACGACCTAAGAGGCAAGATCTTGAGAATCCATCCGGAGGACGATGGTAGCTATAGCATTCCAGATGGCAACCTTTTCCCAGAGAACACAGCCAATGCCCGCGCCGAAATCTATACCATGGGACACCGTAACCCTTGGCGAGTTTCCATTGATAGCAAAACGGGCTACATCTATTGGGGCGAAGTAGGGCCTGATGCAGCGGAAAATACCGAGCTAGGACCAAGGGGCTATGATGAATTCAATCAGGCTAGAGGCCCTGGCTTCTTTGGCTGGCCTTACTTCATTGGTAATAACATACCTTATGTGGATTCCTTAGGAAAGTCCTTTGACCCTGAACATCCCGTCAACCATTCTCCTAACAATACAGGGCTCAATGAGTTGCCTACGGCAGAATCTGCCTTTATCTGGTACCCTTACGCCTACTCAGAGGAATTCCCGGAACTCGGGAGTGCTGGACGGAGTGCCACGGGTGGGCCCGTTTTTAGACTAGCTGATTTCCCTGAATCCGATAAACGCTTTCCCGCTTACTATGAAGGTAAATGGTTAATCAGTGAATTTATGCGTGGCTGGATCATGGCGGTGAGCATGGACGAGAACGGAGACTACCTTTCCATGGAGCCTTTTCTCCCCAATGAAACTTTCATCAGCGCTATCGATATGCAATTCAGTCCGGACGGAGATCTCTATGTCCTGGAATATGGCTCTGCTTGGTTTAAGGGTAATGACAATGCCCTGGTCAAGCGAGTTCAGTTTAATGCTGGTAATCGGCCTCCGGTGGTTAAAATAAGTGTTGACAAGGCGGCCGGTGCGTTACCGCTAGCCGTACAACTTTCATCTGATGGTACCATTGACTATGATGAAGATCAACTAAGCTATTCCTGGACCATCACCGCAGATAATGGTTTTGAACAAACCTCTTCAGAGCAGCACCCAAAGATTACTTTAGAAAAAGCGGGTTTGTACCGCGCTCGCTTAAGTGTAACAGATGCAGCCAATAATACCGAGGCACAAGAACTAGAAATCATCGCTGGAAATGCTCCGCCAGAAATAGCTATCAATATTACCGAAGGCAACCAATCCTTTTATTTCCCTGGCAGCACCTTGGCCTATCAGATTGAAGTTCAGGACCAGGAGGACGGTAGCAGTTCAGCGGGCAGTATTTCCGCAGATGCCATTGCCATCAACTTTGATTATGTACCTGAAGGCTTTGACCCCATAGAAATCGCCCAAAATCATCGCAGTACAGATGACTGGGTAGCCTTTTCCAAGGGCCGAACCCTCATTGATGGGAGCGATTGCTTTTCTTGTCACAGAATCGAGGTAAAGTCTATTGGCCCTAGTTATCAGGCGGTAGCTCAAAAATATCCCAATACGCCGCAAAATCGAGAACTCTTGGCCAGTCGGATTATCAAAGGTAGCGTTGGCATCTGGGGTGAACATGGCATGAGTGCTCACCCGGATTTTTCACAGGAAGAAGCCGAGTTGATGGCGGATTATATCATGAGTCTGAATGATCCGCAATCTGCGCCAGCGGAGATCCCACTGACTGGCACACATAGGCTTACGGCCCCTGAGAATAGTCAGGGTAAAGGCGGGTATTTATTACGGGTGGCTTATACAGATCAAGGAGCTGAAGATCTAAAAACGATTGCTTCCGAAAAGATCATTCCACTACGAAACCCTTCCTTGCTCCCCGAAAGAGCTGATGAAATCCAGGACGTACAGATCTTAACCAGCCCTAATCGGGTCATTAATATTGCGGCGGACAATGCCTTGCTCGCCTATCGAGACCTCGATCTTACAGGGGTCACAGCCATCGAAATGGTCGCGGAGGCCTCCAGTCGGGATGATGCAGCGGGTGGATCGATAGAAATACGCTTAGATGGCCCTGATGGTCAACTGTTGGGCAGTACGCCTGAAATCCAGGAACTGGATATCGATTTCAAGGCCGAACTGGAAAAAATGAAAGCAGAATGGGTTGAGGGCGGGAAGAAAGGAAGAGAACCCAATCGATGGACGGTCAGAAACAAGTTCAGGCCTCGATTCGATATTCCGGTCGAAGGAGTGACGGGAAGACATGACCTCTATTTTGTATTCAAAAACCCAGCTGCCAAGCCCGGACAAATACTGCTTCGCTTGCACGCCATCACTTGCAAAAACACAAAGTCTCCAACTTAAAACACAACATCATGACAAATCGAAAAAACCAGTCTCGACGGCAATTCTTAGCCACTTCCGCAGCAGCTGCGACAGGCTTACTGCTAGGTACTCAGCAGTTAATAGCTGCCCCAGCCATCTTGAAATACTACAACAAACCCAACTCAAAGATCAACGGGGTACAAATCGGAACCATCACCTATTCCTTCCGGAGCATGCCAGATCAAAGTGCAGAGGCTACCCTGAAGTATATTTTAGAAACTGGTATTAGTGCTATTGAATTGATGGGCGACCCAGCGGAAAATTTTGCTGGAAAGCCCGCTAGCTCATTTGACCGGAAAAAGTTCTTTGGATTATTGCGGAAGCAAAGGAATCGAAGTATTTCTGACCAGGAAAAAGGGGAGCTAAGAGGAATGCAAGCGCAACAGACAGAATACCGAAAAAAATTGGCACAATGGCGCGCCACAGTTCCTATGGACCGCTTCAAACAAATGCGGAAGATGTATAAGGAAGCAGGAGTAAAGATCTATGGCTTCAAGCCCAGCGCCTTTGGCAAGAATAATACGGATGCAGAGATTGATTATGGGTTCAGAGCGGCCAAAGCTTTAGGGGCTTCTCATGTAACACTGGAACACCCTAGCGATGATGCACATACTATGAAATTGGGTAAAATG
>JAHQWA010000508.1 GCA_019634045.1 Saprospiraceae bacterium | reverse complement strand
CGAAAAAAAATACGGACGCGACGGCATCTTGAAGTGCTTGGATAACCCTTTTACCTTCATCAAGTTGTACAATACTATTGCTAAAGATTCCAATGGACAACAGTTTGTATTTTCCGAAAAATCCATGCAGTACCTAGCCAAGCTAGAAGCGCAATTTGTGGCGCCAGATTGATGTTGGATCCGGTTTGTTGTAAGAGTATGTCTAAACTTCCATTAATTGGCTCCAAGCGGCAAATTTTCTACTGCACGGCGTTAAAAGCCGCGCCGTACCTTACCGTTATGTCTACGTTTTTTGCCTTGTTCAGCACAAAATTTCCTCACTTTCCCCTAATCATGAAAATTTAGACATAGATCAGTGCATACCCTAAGATTTACAAAGGCTTTACAATCTTTTACAGTCTTTTCATTTTTGCTAGCAGGTATTGCTCTTTCTTTGGAAAAAACAATATCTAAAATGAATAGAATACCAGCAATTACTAGCGCAATAGTTGGCACTGGCTTTGTAGTGCTTTTCTCTTTATTGGGAATGACTTATGCCTTAGGACAAAGCAAGGCACAGAAGATCGATCAACTTATCAGCACTTATGCAGACTACGGTCGCTTCAACGGAACTATCCTCGTCGCCAATGCCGATGGTATCTTGTATAAAAATGGTTTTGGTTGGGCCAATCTTGAGTGGGAGATTCAGAACACGGCGGATACTAAATTCCGCCTGGCATCGATCACGAAGCAATTTACAGCTCTGTTAATCATGCAATTGGTGGAAGAAGGGAAATTGTCCTTGGAAGCCCCTATCTCAACCTATCTGCCCAACTTCCCAAAAGAGAAGGGAGACCAGATCACGATTCACCATCTGATGACACACACCTCCGGCATCCCTAATTTCACCTCTTTCCCTAACTACCGTGAAGTCATGCGACGTCCCAATTCGGTCGATGACTTGGTGCGTTTGTTTGCCGATTCTTCTCTAGTCTTCACACCCGGAGAAAGACATGCCTATAGTAATTCCGCTTATGTTCTATTAGGTCAAATTATTGAAAAGAGTACTGGCAAGACCTATGAACAAGTGTTGCAAGATCAGATTTTCACTCCGCTCAAAATGGATAACAGTGGTTATGATCACCACCATCAGGTCCTCAAGAAACGAGCCGCGGGGTACTATATCAATGGCCGAACATTTGTCAATGCGAACTACATTGATATGTCCACACCTTATGCTGCCGGTGCGATATATTCGACAGTAGAAGACCTATATCTCTGGGACCGGGCGCTGTATACCGAGAAACTAGTGTCTCAACGATACCGTGATCTACTATTTGAAAAACACTCGCAGCTGGGAAGAATGCATTATGGATATGGCTGGGAGTTGGGGCAGATGCCGGTAGGGAACGTTGGCGAATACTTGGCGGCAAACAGCCATAGCGGAGGGATCAATGGTTTCAATACCTTCATCACCCGCATTCCTTCCACCAAGGCGCTGATCGTTATACTAAGTAATACCGGAAATGCACCCCTGTTTGAAATGACGGTCGGCATCAATGGTATTTTAGAAGGTAAGGATTATGATTTCCCAAAGAAGTCTTTGGCGTATGATCTGTTGGATTGGATTAAGGAGGAGGGAATCGAGAAGGCCCTGGGCAAATTCAAAGCGAGCAAGGAGTCTGAAAAGTATTACCTGAATGAAAATGAGATGAATCTTGCTGGTTACGAACTGCTACAAGATAATAAGACACAGGAAGCGGCCAGCGTTTTCCGCATGAATGTAGAGGCTTATCCCAGGTCTTCCAATGTATATGATAGCTATGGGGAAGCATTGCTCGCCTTAGGGAGAAAAGAAGAAGCCATCACCCATTACAAAAAATCAATTCAACTCAACCCCAATAATGAGAACGGATTGCAGGTGTTAAAAAGCCTCGGCCTTTCTACGGATTCCTTGGTGTACAAGGTGCCTCTAGAGCAACTTCAGTTGTTGGCAGGAGATTACCTAGCTATTCGTCCATCAGGTTCCACTGGCCAAGAATGGAAGATCATGATTGAGGAGGCAGATGGCAAGTTGTTCGGCAATGATCGTGGCTACCGCTATGAATTAGTGCCGATTGGTAAAGATCAGTTTATCAACCCCGCCGATGGGGCCTCTATTCAGTTCGATAGTCGTGACAAGGAAGCCATCACCATGACCCTATTTGAGAAATATAATTTCAAAAAAGTGAAATAACCATCTCGCAACAATTTTTTTACAAAAAAATAATGCTAAGAAACGTTAAAAATTTTGTGTAGCCTGATTGCCAATTTCCATTCCTGAAGAGAGCTATCATTCAAATATAATTCTGGTGACTTAGGTATCTACTATATTAAATTGGCAGTTGACTTGCACAATGTAGATGGGTTTTTCATATATGTGTCCACCAAAAAGTGTCGGCCCATTCTCTTAACTTTTTTCAGCCAAAAAAAAACTTACATTTGCCATCTTTTAAAGGAAATTGATATGGCAGAGTTTGTAAGAAAGAGAGCAAAGAACGATATACTTAGTGGACTGACGGTAGCTTTAGCCTTAGTCCCAGAAGCAGTCGCATTTGCCTTTGTGGCGGGTGTAGATCCATTGGTCGGTTTATATGCGGCCTTCATGATCGGTTTGATCACTGCCATTTTTGGAGGTCGCCCCGGGATGATTAGTGGAGCCACTGGTGCGTTGGCGGTCGTGATGGTAAGCCTGGTTGCTACGGGGAATCAAATGGGGCCGGAAGGAGAGAATTTAGGGCTCTATTATCTGCTCGCTACCGTTATTCTGATGGGAGCCATCCAAATGGTGGTAGGACTGTTAAAACTCGGGAAATTTGTCCGCCTGATCCCACATCCTGTTATGATGGGATTTGTCAATGGCTTAGCTATCGTGATTTTCCTTTCTCAAGTGGGCATGTTCAAAGGGGTAGTCAATGGAGAGTCACAGTGGCTTCATGGCATGCAGTTATATACGATGTTAGGCTTGGTCGCTTTGACTATGGGAATCATGTATTTCCTTCCTATGCTCAACAAGAAGCTACCGGAGGCGCTAATCGCAATTGGAGCGGTTTCGGCTATCGTTATCCTAGGCGGACTGGATGTAGCCACTGTCGGTAGTTTTATTAGAGATGGCGGGGGAGAAGGCTTGAAGGGGGGATTACCGCAGTTTCAAACGGCTATCTTTTCAAAAATTCCTTTGAATTGGGAAACACTGGCCTTTATCGGGCCTTATGCTTTGATTTTAGCCGCGATCGGCCTGATCGAATCTTTAATGACACTCAATCTGGTAGATGAACTGACAGAAACCAGAGGAAATTCTAATCAAGAGTGTATTGCTCAGGGCGGTGCGAATATTATAACGGGCTTATTTGGTGGAATGGGTGGCTGTGCGATGATAGGACAGTCCATCATTAATATCAAGGCAGGAGGACGTACCAGACTTTCTGGCATAGTAGCGGCGGTAACCTTATTGTTCTTCATCCTCTTCGCTTCTTCCCTAATTGAGCAGGTGCCGATTGCCGCGCTGGTAGGGGTGATGTTTATGGTTGTGATTGGAACCTTCGCCTGGAGTAGCTTTCGCATTCTCAATAAAATACCACTCAGTGATGCTTTGGTCTTAATCTCTGTCTCGGTTTTAACGGTGATTTTCGATCTGGCTATTGCTGTAATTGCGGGTATTATCATGAGTGCACTGGTTTTTGCCTGGGAAAATGCCAAGCGAATCCGAGCCCGCAAGCGATTCCTTGACGACGGCACAAAAGTGTATGAGATTTGGGGGCCGCTTTTCTTTGGAAGTATCCAAATCTTCAAAAGCAAATTTGATGTGAGTGGAGACCCAGATCAAATCATAATTGACTTTATGGAATCTCGCGTTTGCGATCACTCAGCACTAGAGGCTCTATTCCAGATCGTAGAGAAATACGAGGCCGCAGGTAAGCAGGTACACGTCAGACACCTAAGTGAGGAATGTCAATATTTGATGGCGAAAGCTTCCCCAACCTTGGCCAATGTGATTGAGAAGCATGTCGATGACCCGCGCTACCACGTCATGGCCATGGTGAATCAACTAGTTTGAGATTGATCTCAATTAGATAAATCGCTAATGGCAAAAGCCGTAAATCGCTTGTAGGAAGTGGTTTACGGCTTTTTTAGTTGCTAAGGGCTGGTAGATTGTAAGCTGCTGACGGCCATACCCACCTATCCTTTGGATGGTAAAGACTGCTCGGGAGCTTCGACTTTCCTATTTGAGACTCGATAGATGTCTCGCTATTATGCCGTCTCCGGCACCGAAAACCTAAATTTTCATCAATATTGGATCATTTTTCTTCTACCTTTTGTCTAATCCAAGGGGCTATTCTATCTTATCGGACTTTCTATACTTTTGGTACGTGCGATTGCCACTACTGTGGGTTATTTCTCAGTCTACAGTCCTGGGAAGATTACACTAGACCTTTGACGGAATTTAAGAAAAAACAAAATGAGCAAAACCACCAACTTTCAGCAATTCGAGAAGATGCATGAGGAACAGCTGCCTGTTCCCAAGCATAAACTACACGATTGGACGCATTTTGCCGGCCTTTATGCAGCGGAGCATGTAGCGGCAACAGAGTTCGTTATCGGAGCCACCTTTGTGGCTTTAGGAGCAAAGACCATGGACATAATCTTGGGCTTGCTCATCGGAAATATTCTAGCGGTATTGAGCTGGACCTTAATCACTAGTCCGATAGCCGTTGAAACCCGCCTAAGCCTGTATACCTATCTGAATAAAATTGCCGGTGATTCGATGTCCAAATTGTACAATTGGGCAAACATCTTGATCTTCACAGTCATTTCTGCCGCAATGGTCACGGTATCTTCGACGGCCGTTCGATTTGCCTTTAATATCCCGGCCCAGCTAGATTGGTATCCTACCAATATGTGGTTTATCCTGATTGTTATACTGGTGGGCATGTTTGTGGTATTTGTTGCGATATATGGTTTTAATGCGGTTTCTGAATTTTCGGGCATCTGTGCTCCCTGGCTATTTACCATGTTTGCCAGCGGAGCTATTGTATTATTGCCTGCCCTTTCCTTAGATGTTTTGGGTAAAACGCTTCCAGCAGGGTGGGCTGATTTTATCAATATTGGTAACCAATCTATCTGGACCGGAGTGAATAGCGATGGGGAATCTGGAATTGGTTTGGTAGAAGTCATCGGCTTTGGGTGGGCTGCAAATACCATTACCCATTTCGGCTTGATTGATATGGCACTGTTGCGATTTGCCAAAAAGAAATCGTATGGGTTGGCGACAAGTACGGGTATGCTGTTTGGGCATTACATTGCCTGGATTGCTGCAGGGATCATGGGGGCAGGAACGGCCGTTATTTTAGGAAAATCAATTGTAGAACTTGATCCTGGAGATGTCGCTTACTATGCCTTAGGATGGTCTGGATTTGTGATCGTGATTGTGGCGGGTTGGACTACTGCTATTACGAATCTGTACAGAGCAGGGCTAGCGGCACAGGCTGTGTACAGTCGACAATCTCGAAGAAAAACGACTTTGATTGTTGGTATGGCTATGGTTGTAGTGGCATGTTTTCCATTCGTCTTTTCCCAAATTCTTCCTTTGTTAACCTATGCCGGTTTATTGGTAGTACCTGTGGGTGCTATCGTCTTTGCTGAACATCAACTCTTCCCGAAGTTTGGCTATACCCGATATTGGTCAAAATTCCAGGACTATGCGCATAGCTTTCCCGCAGTAGCCTCCTGGATGATCGGCTTGATATTTGGCTTTGGATTGAATATGCTGGACGTCATGTCCTTTTATTACCTTTTTATTCCAACATGGGTGTTCACCATTTTGGTGTACACCTTGCTGGCCGGAAGGTATGGCGCCAAGGAATCTTATCCTGAAGCAGAAAAGAAGGAACAGCAATTTAATGAAGAGGTAGAAGCCTATCACCAAAAATTAGCAGCCGAAGAGCTTCAGCTCGAAAAAGATAATTCTGCCTTTTCAAAGGTGCTGCAAATCGTTGCTTATAGCGCGCTAGCCATCACCTTGTTCCTGGCCTTTCGCGTATTGCTAAGTAGCCCGGACGAAGCTGTTTATCAAGTTAATAGAGATACCTTTTATCAAGTTGGCTTTGTTTGCACCTTGCTATATTTCGTGGCAGCCTATTGGGCCATGCAAAGGGGAAAATCAACAAGCACTAAATAAGAAAAAATGGACTTCCTTCGCTTAAACCAGTCAAATCTTCCTGATATCGCAGCTCGGCTTTCCTGCCCAAGGTACGACAGAGATGCAGTGAAAACAGGAATTGTTCATATTGGGGTAGGGGGCTTTCATCGCTCCCACCAAGCTTACTATATTCATCAATTACTCGAAAAACACAAAGCCGTAAATTGGGGAATATGTGGAATTGGATTACGGGAGGCAGATCGCAAAATCAATGATACTTTAGAAGTTCAAAATTGCCTTTATACACTGCTTACCCAACACCCCAATGGAACCGTAGATAGTCAAGTCATAGGGTCGTTAACCGCTTTCATTCTAGCTGTTGATCACCCAGCAATGGCGATTGATAAAATGGCCCATCCTGATACGAGAATTGTGTCCTTGACCATTACGGAGGGGGGCTATAATTTTAACCCCAGCACAGGTGAGTTCGACTTTGATAATCCCGCTATCCAACATGAACTAGAGCATCCAGACCAACCCAAAACTGTTTTTGGCTTCTTGGCTGCGGCTTTGCAAAAACGGCGTGAAAAAGGTCTCCCTGCTTTTACCATTTTATCCTGCGATAATATCCAACACAATGGAGCTGTTGCTCGAAAAATGCTTCTTGCTTTTGTACAAAAACAAAATGCATCCTTAGCAGAATGGATCGAAATGGAGGTGAGGTTTCCCAATACGATGGTGGATAGAATTACCCCGGTAACGACAGCAACAGAGATTCGATACTTAAAGGAAAAGTATAATATACAGGATGATTGGCCCGTTGTTTGCGAACCCTTTATTCAGTGGGTAATAGAGGATAACTTTTCTAATGGTCGGCCTCCATTGGAGAAACTAGGCGTTCAGTTTGTACCGGATGTAACGCCATACGAAAAAATGAAAATTCGATTGTTGAATGCCGGACACTCGGTCCTCGGTATTCCAGGGGCAATTCACGGACATCCCACTATCGATGCCTGCATGCAAGATAGCGTCTTTGCTACCTTTATGCGGAAGTTTATGGATAAAGAAGCCACCCCCGTTTTAGGAGCAATCCAAGGGATTGATTTGGCGGCTTATAAGGATAGTTTAGAAGAACGATTTGCCAATCCAAATATCAAGGACGCGCTTAGTAGAATCTGTTCTGAGAGCTCAGCAAAACTACCCAAATTCCTGATCCCAACCCTATTGGAAAACCTGGCCAATGAGGGTAGCATCAAATATGGGACTTTCATCTTGGCGGCTTGGTGTTACTATAGTGATCGAGGCGTGGACATCAGCAATACCCCGATTAAGATAATTGATGAGCGAAAGGAAGAACTCCATCAACATGCAAAAAGATACAAACAGGATAATCTTAGCTTTCTTAGGATATCGGACATCTTTGGTCGTCTGCTTGAGCATGAACGTTTTCAAAAGGAATACACTAAGGTACTTGCTGCTATTTATGCGGAGCCAGATGTTCGGAAGCATATGAAGGAGATAGGTCAAATAGATTAGATAGGGCTAGCAATAGCCCCCTTGCCTACCCAGTAGTTCTGCCTCAAGAGAAATAGAAAGTACTGAAAGTTAGTCCCAAGTCGCTATATGGTTTTCAGGCCTATCGAATTCATGCCAATTACGAAAAAAAGACTAGGAGAGGGAAGGAAATGCGATTAGGAGATGTCTAAGGATGGAATTAGGAGTATGCGGCTGCAAAGACGGGAGCGGAGAACCTATGAAGATTTTAAGGTGATCCGTGCCAGCAAAAATAAGGTGCTTAAATCAGTTTCTGCCCTGTTTATTGCAGACCAAGAGCTTACTCCGATTAAGGTAGCTTTCGAAGAAGCTGCTTAGGTATATTTCATTATCCTCAAAATCTGAATTTATGAGATTTCTAACGGCAATAATGCTATTGCTTTTTTGTTGTAGCAGTGTACAGCTAGCTTCACAGACTCCTCTTAAGCAAAAGAGAAAACCACAAACCAAGCAAGGATATAAAGTGGGGGATACGGCCTCCGATTTCAATTTGAAAAATGTGGATGGTAGCTTTCATTCTCTATCTGAAATTAAGAATGCCAAGGGGTATATCCTTGTCTTTTCCAGTAATACCTGTCCCTTTTCTGTTCTGTATGAAGATCGCTTGATCAAGTTACACAAGGACCTAGCGCCATTGGGTTATCCTGTAGTAGCTATTAATGCAAATGATCCTACGATGGAAGCAGGAGATAGTTTTGAGCAGATGCAAACCCGAGCCCAAGAAAAAGGATTCCCATTTCTTTATTTGAAGGATCAAGATCAGAAGGTATTCCCACGATACGGAGCAACGAAAACTCCAGAGGTGTTTTTGCTCGACAAAAATCTCGTGCTGCAATATACCGGAGCTATCGATGACAATGCGCATGCCCCTGAGGATGTGAAGGAACAATATGTGAGAAAAGCTGTTGCCGCCTTGGAAAAAGGAGAAGCCCCTGACCCGAGCTTCGTTAAGGCGATAGGCTGTGGTATTAAATCAAAAAACAAGCTTGCCGGTGGGCCTGCTCCGCAAGGTAGAGGGGGGCGCAGAGGGCCTCCAGATCCCAAGGACCTTTTAGCTAGGATGGATAAGGACAAAGATCAAAAAGTAAGTGCTGCTGAAGCGGAAGGGCCACTGAAGAGAGACTTTGAGCGTGTGGATGCGAATAAGGATGGCTTCTTAACGCTCGAGGAACTTTCCGCACTGAAAAACCGAAGAAGACAGTAAGGCTCCTTGTAAACACAATCGTGCTGCGCTGAGTAATCTCTACATTCAGGTAGCCACGAAGATGGTCAAGGATTGAGTTTTCAAGTCACTGGCTTACAGAACAGCCTTCCAGAATCCCATTCCGGAAGGCTATTCTGTTTTCTCTGTAAGCCCTTGCAACTTCTATTGTCGATCGGATAAATGTAGCCTATCCAAACATTTGCTGTCTATCGTCCCATCTCAAAAGCCCCGCATTTTTCTCTCCTCCTCGGCCAAGCCTCGCAAATGCTTGACCACCTCGGGGTCCACTTTATCCTTCCAAGCCGGTAGTACTGGGACACCCCAGCTGGGGGCATCCAAATTGGCTTCATCATTGTACGCCTGCATCAACTCTACCAATAGAGTTTCCATGCCGGCCAATTGTTCCGCATAGGCCGCATTCTCTGCCAAGTTCTTTATCTCATAGGGGTCTTGTTCTAGGTGGAAAAGTTGGGTGACAAATTCATCCTGCACATTGTATTTTATTATTTTCCACTGGTCATTCCTGGCGGCACGTTGAAAGTTCTTATAGGCATAAAACATACTTTCTCGGACTGCTGGGCTCTGCTTGGTAATATGCGGCTTAAGGCTTTTTCCCTCCACCGTTTTAGGAAGGTCGATACCAACAAAGTCACAAAATGTGGGATATAGATCAGAAAGATAAACCAAGGCATCCGTCTGTCGGCCGGCGGGTATCCCAGGGCCCTTGAAGATCAACGGTACATTAATACTATGCTCATAGAGGTTTTGCTTTCCCATCAAGCCATGCTGTCCCACCGCTAATCCATTGTCGCCAGCATAAACAATGATGGTATGCTCTGCTAGTCCTTTTTCTTCCAATTTTTGCAGAACTCGCCCTATTTGAGCATCTAAATGAGTAATCATAGCATAGTAGGCGGCTATGTTTGCCTTGACTTCAGCCTTCGTTCTTGGGTAGCCTGCTAGCCATTCATCTCGTATATCTATTTCTCCATTATCAAAAGGGTGTTCAGCCATAAAGTTCGGCGGCAAGCTTATCCTGGCAGTGTCGTACATAGCTAAGTACTCATCAGGCATTTCTCGTGGGTCGTGAGGGGCTTGGAAGGCCATATACATAAAGAAGGGCTTATCTCCATCATATTGTTCTAAAAACTCAATGCCAGCATCTGCGTACAGTTCGGAGGAGTGTTTGTCAGAAGGTGTATTCAATTGACTTTCTGAATACGCACCGGCTGCATTAAATTCGTAGGTAGGTACTCGATATTGACGATGCATTCCACCAAAGAATATCTTAGAACCATCTATGAAACTCTCTTTAAACGCAGGTCTACCATTATGCCATTTACCGACGTGGAAAGTATGGTATCCCCCTTGCTCCAATGTTTTAGGTAAGGTAATGTGCGCCTTATCTATGGTATTGCCGGTGGGGTCAATGTTGAATAGTGCCCGGCCTGTCATAAGCATCGCTCGGCTAGGAGCACAGACAGCTCCATTCATCGCTCCCATTATATAGGCATGATTAAAAGAGGTACCTGCGCTGACGAGTTGATCTAAATTTGGGGTAATTACTTCGGTATTACCTAATGCATTGATAGTGGATTGGCGCTGGTCATCCGCAAAGAGAAACAATATATTAGGCTGCTGCTGTCTCTCCCTTTCCTTTTGTTCGCCGGAGCATCCTAAGCAAAACAGCACCAGCAATGTGCAGTGAAAAAAACGACGCATAGTCTTCCTGTTTTTATGTGTTGAAGAGGTTGAGTGGGCCTCAATTCTCGTGAAAGAATTTTTCAATAGTTGTAATGGAACAAATTTGAAATCCTTATTTAGTGTACGCTAGTATGTTGAAGGACTCATTGAGCCCTTACTTATTGATCAAAGTAGAAGGATCGCTCTAAGGTAATGAGCTTCCCAGCATTTACAGTAGCTAGAAGTACGGATGCTCCCGCATTGGTCGAGAAGGTAGAGAACATTCTGACATCCTCATTTAAGTACAATCCACTTTCCTGTGGGGAGAGCACCGTAAAGTGGAGGTTCCCATCTCCCAATAAAATGGCCCCTAGGGAGGAATGCTGAGCTCCGTAGGTATGCTCAGCATTGTTGCGGTTGCCAGCCACCATGAGGTCGAGATTGCCATCCTGATTAAAGTCTTCCACTAAAATGGCCTTGATCGGCCCCAATTGGGCTTCGACAGGCAATTCCACCTGCCTAAATTTGCCATCGCCTATATTGACAAAAAGACAAGAAGAAAAAGTGTAGGCCTTGAGCGTCTGGGCCTTTTGTATCATCTCCTTGGACAGCAGCTGTTCGATGGAAGCTTCTGAATATTGCTGATAGGTGGGGAATATCCCCTTATAGGCTGGAATTTGACCGGCTAAATCATCTCGACCATGGAAAGGGAATAGTTCATAAGGCCCTTGCGCCTTGGCTTTCATATAAGAGGCGAATATTGGATCGATCTTACCATTTTGATCGAAATCAGCAGCATATAAAACAAAAGGCTGCTCCGGACTAGCTTGATAGTCTTGATTTTTACCTTGATTTCCTGCTACGTAGTCGAGGTCGCCGTCATTGTCAAAATCACCCGCTTTGATAATATTCCACCAGCCATGGGAAGCAGGGCTAGCACTTTCCACTCTTTTCAATACCCCCTTAACATTCCGAAATAGGGTAAGCGGCATCCATTCTCCCACTAACACTAAATCGGTCCACCCATCCGTATCGAAATCGCTCCATAAAGCACTGGTCACCATCCCAACTCGAGAGAGCTCAGAAATGGAGGAAGTAATGTCTTCGAAATGTGTGCCTTGGTTTTGAAGTAGATAACTCCTGGGGCTCTTTGGATAGTGACCCGGCGATAACCTTCCGCCAACAAATAAATCGATATCCCCATCTTGATCAAAGTCCGCTCCTGCTATACAACTCCCGCTAGCATTTACCGGAGGGAGGGCGTTGGATGGACTAAAATTGCCTTTGCCATCGTTGATGTACAATCGATCCTGGTAATTGGGAGCCCCCAATTCAAACTCGCTTCCTCCACTGACTACATAAAGATCAAGGTCTGTATCTTGATCGAAATCAAATAGCAGACTCGCTGCGTCTTCATATTGTTGAGAATCTGTAGGGAAGGTGCTTTTATGAAATGTACCACTCAAATCTTGGAAAAATAATGCGGGTTCATTTTCAGGCTTACCGCCAATGTAGATATCTATTCCCTTTACTTGGTCGATGGATCCCACGCTGATACAAGGGCCGCTCTCGGAATAGGTGTTTAATAAGAGGGGATCTCGATCAAAATCATCAAATGGATTCGCATGGTGTTGGTAATCGATCAAGTCCTCTACGACTTCCACAAAAGGAGTAGTAGTAGGATGGGAGACCGGGCTTTGGCGATTGGGGGCATAGCTAATCTCAATGTTTTGGTTGGTTTTGATTGCGGTAAGTTCTTGATAAGCTCCGTCTGGCCAGATGATCGATAGGGACGGAAGCAGGGAATCCTTGCCGAGCCCTAACTGTATCTCCCCATAGATACTGGAGAGGTAACCTCTGGTAGGGGAGACGTAGTGATAGCGTGCTGAGTCATCGCATTTAGCAATGATCTTCGCCCCGATGGCAGCGGTATTCAAACCGTTTCCCTTTAGCGTTATTTTTAAAAAGGAGTTTTCTTGGACGGTCCTGTTTTCATAGACTAAAGCCGGAGCATTGATATCATTGGTTACAATATCTAGATCACCATCTGCATCAAGATCAGCATAGATGGCTCCGTTTGAGAAGGAAGGCCTATTGATGCCGGACGATACCGTCACATCCTTAAATTGCATATCACCGACCTGCTGAAAAAGGAAATTCGGAATTTTTACTTCCGTCAAAGCCTCCATCAACCTTTTCTCCCGGTCTACCTTTGCTTCTTTGGTTCCAAAATAGGACTTGCTTGCTCGAAAATTTATGTAGTCCAGATCGGTCATGTCTTTGACAAATCCATTGCTAATAAACAAGTCTTTATTTCCGTCGTTGTCAAAATCAGCCAGTAAAGGAGCCCAGCTCCAGTCGGTAGCATGGATGCCGGCAAGCTGTCCCACTTCAGCGAAATGCAGTTGTCCAGATTGATCCTGGCCATGATTCAGCTGTAAAGTATTCCTGACATATTGGGCTTGATAGCCCTTCTTTTTTCTTAAGTTGAATTCCTTAGGCTTCATCGCTCCAATCATCGATTTCCGGCGATCGTTATTATCCGGAAGCATGTCCAGTACGAGGATGTCGGGGCGGAGGTCGTTGTTGAAGTCGGCAATATCTACCCCCATTCCATTGTAGCTTTGAGTAGGCAAAAAATCCTGGGCTCGCTCTGCAAAGGTTCCATCCTTTTGATTGATATACATCTTTTCATCTGGCATAAAATCGTTTGCCACGTAGATGTCGGGCCAGTTGTCTTGGTTTAAATCGTCAACCGCAAGTCCAAGCCCATAACCTTCGTGAGTTATGCCGCTGGAAGTATCTCTTCTTACATAAAGGGGATGCCCTAAGCTATCTACAAAGCCTATGTTTTCGTATAAATGATCTATAGTCATCCCATCGGTAGTCGATTTTCCGTTTTCAACCACATAACTCTTATCTATCTGATCCACGCGATTGGTCAGTAAGTATAAATCTAAGTCTCCATCTCGATCATAATCCAGAAAAGCCGATTGGATACTAAAGGAAGAGTCATCGATACCATAGCTGGCAGCAGCCTCCTTAAATACGGGGATTCCATGCTCGTTTAGGCCTTGATTGACGAACAGCAGATTGTTCATACTTGCATACGCACTGCTCGGTCCAGCAATGTTTAGGTAGATGTCTAGCAGCTCATCTGCGTTGATGTCAACCAGCGTGACCCCCATTACCCATACATCTGTGTGCAAGCCGGCTTCAAGGGTAACATCTTGAAACTGTAGATCTTGCTTGTTCAGGTATAGACGGGAACTGACCATATTACCTCCAAAGAAGAGATCGGGAAAGCCATCATTGTTCACATCCCCTACCGCAACACCTGATCCATTATAAATATAGTAGTAGTCGAACAGATTGACAGAGTCATTTTCGGTGATCGTATTTTCAAAATCTATGCCGGTAGCTGAGGCCGGTAGCACGGTAAATGCCAAGGGTTGCTTTTTATCTGCAGAACAAGCCAGCAAGAAAAGAAGGCAATTGAAGATTATATACCGCTGCAACATAGATTTGAATTAAAACCAGAGAGACCTTACTGGGCAGCAAGATCTCTCTGGCACAATGGTACTGATTCCAAATTTATCAATACCCAGGATTCTGGTTTAAGTTTGGATTACTATCAACATCTTGTCGAGGTAGTGGGTAATATTCATGCTTACCAATAACAAACTGGCCGCCACTATTCCCTCTTAGTTCCGGATTCTTTTGGAATCGATCAGCAGCAATACCCCAGCGTCTCAAATCCCACCATCGGTAACCTTCGATGGCTAATTCTCGTACGCGTTCATCCCGAATGGCTTGGCGAAGGGTAGCTTGATCCATACCATCATATGCTGGCATCTTAGCCCTGGCTCGAACAAGATTTATCGCATCAAAGGCCTCCTGGTCTGGGCCACTACTTTCATTCACGGCTTCTGCATACATCAGGAGAACATCTGCGAAACGGATCAAGCGCCAGTTGTTGGTATCTCCAGCCCAGTCACCAGGAGCCAAGGCGGTTTCATTTTCAAAATTGAGATACTTGCGGACCCAAATGCGTTCTAAATCCACGCCATTGAAGGCCTCCGTGAAGGTCTTTTGGTACATCATGGCCCCCGGGTAATTCCAAACCATCGTAGCTTTCGCTCGTGGGTCTTCACCACCATCAACCGTTTGCTGAGCCATGAACAAGTCAAAGACCCATTGATTGACTGTCACACTTTGCTGACTTGAAAATGCCCGTGGAGCAATATCGGCTTCCCATGCTTGTCCTCTCCAAACATTTGCGCCAGTTCCACCCCAGCCACCAGTCGTATTGCCATCGTACTGCACTTCAAATAGGGATTCAACATTATTGGTTGTCTCTTCTTTAAAGTTATCGAAGTAATCTGTGGTCAACTCATACAAACCCGAATCGATCACCTTCTTGAACTCTGCTGCTGCGTTGCTCCATTGCTCAGTGTATAGATAAGATTTACCTAGTAAGGCGGTAGCAGCTCCCCAAGAGGCCCTACCCACTTGATCGGCAGACCAGCTTTGTGGCAAAGCACCTTGTGCTACTTTCAAATCTTCGATCATCGCATCATAGACCTGTGCAGGAGTAGAATTTCCAATAAAAATCTGCTCTAGCCCCCCACTTATTTCTTCCAGAACAAGCGGGATATTACCCCATTGATTGACCAGATAAAAATAGGCGTGAGCGCGTAAAAAGCGGGCTTCTCCAAGGATTTCGGCTTTTCGTTCTGCATTGAAGTCAATGTTTGGGACATTAGCTATTACCTGGTTGGCGGCAGAAATTTGCTTGTACAGTTCTTGCCAAGGTTCCCTTAATCTTGGAAAATCAGGTGTCGCCCCAAATATCCCTCCATCATTTACATTGATTTGCGGGAAAGGGTCTACTTCATCAGATCTTTGAATAAGTAACAGTCCAACTCCGATACGGCCAAAGGCTGGAATGGCTGGAAGAGAAGCATAAACGGCGGTAATTCCGGCTTCGGCATCCGTTTGGTTCCTCCAGAACACCTCCGGACTTAATCTATTGGGGTCCGTGATGTCTAAGTCTTCCGTACAGGTAAATAGAGATAACGTTAGGAGTAAGCCCGCTGTCGCCAATACTTTCTTAGGTATATTAAATTGAAGTATATGCATAATTGTTGAATTTGAGTAATGAGAATTTTCTCCTCATCAAATGGGTGCTCTGACAATTTTGTGGTTCTGCTTCACTAGACAGATAGATTCGCCTGGTCAGCTGCGGCAGGACCACAGAAATCATCGGAAAAGGATCAAAAGTTAACTTGAATACCAGCAAACCAAGTTTTAGCTTGCGGGTAAGTATTCCTATCCACCCCGCCATTGAAAATGCTGGTGTTTTCAAAAATACCCCCTCGGCCAATCTCCGGATCGTAGCCAGTGTAATCAGTAATGGTGAAAATGTTTTGTCCACTGATGTAGATACGGGCGCTGGAAATCGAAAGTATATCGGCTAGCTTAGTAGGGATAGTGTATCCAACTTGAAGACTCTTTAATCGTAAATAGGAACCATCCTCCACATAAAAACTGGATGACCGACGATTATTAGCTTGGTCTCTTACCGTAAGACGAGGAATATCGGTATCGGTGTTCTGAGGAGTCCACGCATCTATTACTTCAGTGATCTTATTGCCTCCACTTCCATCAAGTATGAACTGCAAGCGTTTCCCATTCCAAATGTCTATGCCGGAGACACCTTGAATAAATAGCCCAAAATCAAAGTCCTTGTAGTTAGCCGTGAAATTCAAGCCAAAACTTAGGTCCGGAATAGCATCCCCAAGGAAGGTCCGATCATCATCGTCAATATCCCCGTCATTATCTAAATCCAGATAGTTGAAATCTCCCACGACGGCATCCGTACGACCATCTGCCTGAATTTCTGCTTCATTTTGGTATAATCCCTCCACCACAAAACCGTAGAAAGAAGCCACGGGGTGTCCAACATCCGTACGAGTTGCCAGCACGCCCGACTGACTGAATTGACCGCCACTAATTGGATTGACGCCTTCTCCAAGGGCAACGACTTCATTGTTAAGGGTAGAAAGATTAAAACCGATACTGTAAGAAAAATCCTTTACCGAAGAACCTCCACGGTAGGTAGCTGCTAATTCGAAACCTTGGTTGTCAATCGTCGCTGCGTTGCTTCGCAGGGAATTTCCGAGCCCGCCATGTAGTGGAATGGGTAGATTGGTCAAAATGTCCTGAGATCGCTTTTGAAAGTATTCTAGGGTGAGGGTTATTTTATCGTCCAAAAACCCTGCGTCTATACCAATATTCGTGGTCTTCGTGGTTTCCCATATGAGGTTTCTGTTGGCAATTTGCCGGACGATCGATCCAGCCGATGTCCCACTATTGACCCCTGCGTAGTTGTATCCATTATCAATGTTAATCCCACTAACGATATCAAAATTGCCAATATTCTGACTCCCTAATTCGCCATAACTTCCTCTTACTTTCAAATTGGTAATGAAACCTTTGGGGAAGAAGGCTTCGTCGCTGATTCTCCAGCCCGCAGAAATAGATGGGAAAGTACCCCATCGATTCTCTTCGGCAAAACGAGAAGAACCATCTCTTCGTATGGTGGCACTAAGCAAGTATTTACCCTTAAAATTGTAGTTGATACGGCCGAGCACAGAAAGCAGGGCATTTTGTTGTAGTTGTCCATTGACGTCCGTGTTATCGATCGCAGCAGACAGGACTCTTTGGTCGTTGGTGGAAAAGTTTGTACCTATTCCAATTACACTACGAGCAGAACCTTTCTGGCTGGTATAACCTGCCAGCAAATCCAAATTATGTCCACCGAATGATTTTGAGTAATTCAGCGTGTTCTCTATGAGCGTGCCTACAAATCGTGTATAGCTCTCGTTCAATCTTGCAATATCATTGGAGGCTTCCTGTGAGGTACTTAAAAAGAAGACTGGTTGGAAGGCGTAATTGTGTTGTATCGAATAATCTAGGCTAAGATTCAATTTATAGGTCAGCCCTGGGAGTAATGTAAGCTGTGGAGCTACATTCCCCACAATCCGATCCGTTGTGAATTTATTCTCTTCCAGAATAGCACGGCCGTACCAGTTGATACCTCTTGCTACACCGTGGAAGACTGGGTCTATACCGGCGAAACCGCCAATGTTATTTTCATTGAATACGGGAATGGT
>JAHQWA010000507.1 GCA_019634045.1 Saprospiraceae bacterium | reverse complement strand
CATATTTTCTCTACATCCTCAAGATAAAAAAGATTCGGAAACAACAGGGATAACCAAGGATTGTGGCCGTCTACTAAACCCATTCAACTTGGTTGTCACTGTGATCTATCGCTATCAATCTACGGTACAGCTAACCTGAGTGACGTTGTACTGAACTATAGCCATATAGCGGGCCTACATTTAAATCAGTTCACGGACTTAATCTTTTTTCAAAATCAAAACATCCCCCAAAAAAGTCTCAAAATTGCCTAAGTACTTCTTGTACAAGCTGCGTTCTGGAAAGTACTCCCGAGTTCTGAAGTGTTTGATTAGTTGGTAATCTGGATGTTCTCCGCGGAGAATATGTTGCATAAATCGACAGTCCTCCTCTCCACAATGGTACACCTCTTCACAACACCTTGGAATGCGGAAAGGCGTCGTAAAGCTGCGCCAGTATCTACCGTAAGCAGTTTCGTGTAGGACGAGTATCTCTTCCTCTTCTTTTAGAGTGATCCCCTTGGGCATCCCTGCTGCATGTGCGTAACTACCATACTTGATTCGCTGATCAGCGTGATTTTCCTCTAAATAAGCTCTAGCTGCATATCGGGTATCCCACCAGGCGTTGGATTGAGAAATGAGCGTCAAACCAAGGGTGTATAAAACCATGGCGATGCCCAGGTACATACGCCAACTTTTATTCTTGATTTGCACCCAACCATAAGCTGCCAACAGGGTGATCGCTGGCATAAAAATATTAGCCCGCCGAATAAAGGGAATATCACTACTCCAACGAATGCCAAACTCTAAACCGACAAATGCGATAAAAACCAATAGATAAGGAAAGATTTTAGAATGCTTTTTCCAGGTTTTAAACAGCCCAAACCCACTCATTGCAGTTGCAGGTAAACTAGTACCGGCCACCACCGCAATCAAATAGAGTATGGGATTAAATAACCAATGCTGATCTTCTTGAATGACATCCTTATTCTGCTTGTACAAATCCCAAAAGGAATATTCAATCCGTTCCAGTGAGAAGTTAAAAGAGGTCAGGACTCCAAAACTGAGTAAGAATAGGAGGACAAAACTTAGCCCTAAACCAAGACTATGAGACCATGCTATTTTCTTTTGCCAAGCCAAGATGGGAAATAGACAGCCACCAAGTGCTACAGGAATAAAATCAAATTTTATGGCAAAAGTGGCAGCAGCAGTCCAGGCCAGCAAAATGATATAAAGGAGCAAGTTTTTAGAGCTCTGATGCAAATAGAGCTGTCGAAGTAATAAACAGCAACTCAACACAAAAGCAAAAGACCAAAATACATAACTACTCGCCGGAAGGGCATAATGACTATAGGTGATGTTGAGATCGCAAATGGCCAGAAGCAATGCTGCCATTAGCCCTACCTTCTGCTTCCCACTCAGTAAGTATCCCAAGTAAAAAACCACGGTAATTAATAAAAGTGAATAGATAGTGGATAGAATTCGTCCAAGCAGTACCAGGTTTTCTGTTGTAAGTGGGAAATCCCACAACTGATGTCCAATCCAAGCCAAGGTACCCAACTGAATCCCAAATCCACGAGCATTGAATATCTTTCGGACAACGTTCCAATCCTGCAATAAGGTGCTATCGATACATTGGATTTGATAGACTGCGATTTGCACATGTTGATACTCATCGGGCTCAAACAATCGAAAACGCGACTTCTCGTCTTGAGTAAACCAGCCAGGAGCACGTAAAGCCAGGGCCAGGAGTAAAATCACCCCCAGGAGGCTTTTCGAGGAAAGACTAGGTAAGGAACTTATAAGTCGACTATCTTTGGGCATTTAAGCAAGGCAATGGTAAATCCATCCAAAAATAAAAAATACTTTTGGCTCCTACTGTTATGCGTTTGTCTAGAAGCAAGTGCTCAAACTTACGGCTTTTTGTGGGGGAATAAAGCCTTGGCTTCGCTGCTCTATTTGGCTGGCGGCTTAGGAGTTGCTGTTTTTCCCATGCTACAATGGGAAATTAGGTATCCCAAAAATAGTGCTATTCCTTATCGAATCGCCGAAATTATTTTAGCCATTTTACTTGCTGCATGTGCTTGGCGTACAGCGGCCCTCTTGTTCTCTGCTCCTTTGGATTATAAACAGGCTGATATGCTGCCGATCATTCAAACCATGGCTGAAAGGTGGTGGATGGGAGAGTCGGTCTATGCGCCCATTGATGAGGTTTGGGGTGGCATGCGTCCTATTTACCTGCCAGCTATGTGGTTGCCATATGTGGCCTCTGCTGTTGCGAAAATCGACCTTCGTTGGATAGGCACTTCTCTTTTATTAGTCAGCTTTGCGATGGTTTTCTATACTCCATTGCGGAAAAACCGGGTCCATGGTGGTCAATTATTAGCTTTACTCCCGCCTATTTTATTAGCTATCTATATCTTTTGGATCTATTCTACCTTAATTACATTGTCAGAAGAGCCCTTGGTCGTTTTTTACTATGTGCTGTTGGGTTTCGCGATATATCGAAAATGGCCTATCCTGACAGGCTTTGCTATAGCCCTCTGTCTATTGAGCCGCTACGCCTTGGTTTTTTGGGTGCCCATGTATCTGGTTTTCCAATTTTTGTATCAATCTCGCCGTGCAGCCACCAACACCTTACTAGCAATTGTACTTACTTCGACCTTACTGCTTACAATAGGTCAGGCTTGGTCACAAGTCGGTTTCTTTCTGAGTTTACAGGATAGCTATCTAGAGGATTTATTACAAGAAGAAAGCCAATGGAAGTTTGTAGCGCAGCTGGCCAATAATCCTGGCATAGTCAAGTTTTTGCCTTATGAAAAGATAGCGCTTTGGCATCAGGTTTTAATTTGGGGATCTCTCTTGCTACCTATAGGAATTCTGCTGGTATTCAAGCGGTGGTCTACCTATTGGGATCATCGTTTTTTTGGACTGTGCAGCCTTAAGTTGTGCTTAGTATATTTTTACAACCTGCTCACCATTCCCTATTCTTATCTTTTTTATCCCTCCACTTTTTTATCCTTTCTTATTCTTTTCGCAGCATTTGCCGCAAAAAAGAATCAATAGTGCAATCAATTATCGCTAAATGGGGAATTTTTCCTGAAACTATGCGGTTGGTTAAAAATAATGTAACGCATATAGAAGTTGCTTAAAGTTTCCATTATTTTTGTGCACATTTTTGCGATTGCCTTAATAAAGCGCAATCTAATTTTCGATGACAATAAAATAGATTTCCCATGTATAGAACGCATCAGTGTGGTGAATTAAGAGCAGAGCATATTGGCCAGACGGTCACCTTGAGTGGCTGGGTACAACGTAGCAGAGACCAAGGTTTCATGATGTTTGTTGATTTGCGCGATCGATATGGTATTACCCAATTGCTCTTTAGTGAAGAAAAAACTAGTGCAGAATTATTTTCACAAGCAAGGACTTTAAGTCGAGAATTCGTGATCCGAGTGAGCGGAACGGTTATCGAACGAGTTTCCAAAAACAAGGACTTGCCTACTGGTGATATTGAAGTAGAGGTGAAAACATTGGAAATACTGAGTGCAGCAGAGCTACCGCCTTTTACCATTGAGGAAGAAACAGATGGGGGAGATGACTTGCGGATGAAATATCGATACCTGGACCTTCGTCGCGGGCCACTTCAACGCAATCTGATCTTTCGCAGTAAATTGGCATTGGCTACCAGAAGTTACCTGGACAGCCAATCCTTCATAGAAGTAGAAACACCATTCCTGATTAAAAGTACGCCGGAAGGCGCGCGCGACTTTGTCGTGCCTAGCCGGATGAACCCTGGGCAATTTTATGCACTTCCGCAAAGTCCGCAAACCTTTAAGCAAATCCTGATGGTTGGAGGGCTTGACCGCTATTTCCAAATTGTGAAATGCTTTAGGGATGAAGATTTGCGTGCCGACCGCCAGCCAGAATTTACACAAATTGACTGCGAAATGGCTTTCGTTACCCAAGAGGAAATTATCCAAACCTTTGAAGGCTTAACGAAGCATTTATTTAAGGCCATGCTGGGACTTGAACTTAGTGAATTTCCACGCATGTACTATGATGAAGCCATGCGCCGATTTGGTTCGGACAAACCGGATATGCGTTTTGGTATGGAGTTTACAGAACTCAATGCCGTGGCACAAGGAAAGGGCTTTAAAGTTTTCGATTCCGCTGAATTGGTCGTTGGTATTTGCGTGCCTGGCCAAGCCGGCTATAGCCGTAAACAATTGGATGGGGTAACGGATTGGGTGAAACGCCCACAAGTTGGGGCTAAAGGCTTGGTCTACGTTAAGTGTAATGAAGATGGCAGCTTTAAATCTTCAGTCGACAAGTTTTTCGGACAAGAAGACTTGAAAGCCTGGGCTGATGCTATGGGGGCAAAAGCAGGAGATTTACTCTTTGTATTGAGTGGAGAGACGGATAAAACCCGCAAACAACTCAATGAACTGCGGTTGGAAATGGGCCGCCGATTAGGGCTCATGAAAGCTGGCGATTTTAAACCGTTATGGGTAGTTGACTTTCCACTGTTGGAATGGGATGAAGAGGCAGAACGTTTTCACGCCATGCATCATCCATTCACGGCACCTAAAAAAGAAGACGTAGAGCGCATGCTCACCGGAGATCATGAGACCATGAAAGCCCTGCGGGCTGATGCCTATGATCTGGTGATCAATGGTTCTGAGATTGGTGGAGGTTCGATCCGGATTTTTGATCGGGCACTGCAAGAGCGCAACTTCAAGTTGCTAGGCTTTACACCAGAAGAGGCAGAGGCACAATTTGGGTTCTTACTCGGCGCTTTTGAATTTGGAGCCCCACCACATGGAGGAATTGCTTTTGGTTTTGATCGCCTTTGTGCGGTAATGAATGGCCAAAGTTCGATACGAGATTTCATCGCTTTCCCGAAAAACAACCAAGGCCGGGATATGATGATTGATGCGCCTTCCCCAATTGCAGGGGAGCAACTAGGTGAACTCAACCTGGAAGTGACCGCAGAGGAGGTATAAGTGTCTAGGTGTGGCAGATTTCTGAAATCTGCGATAGCTCCGTCAGAAAGCTCGGATCAGTGGGACTGCAATTTGTCAGCTACCTTACATATTCAAAGCATAGTGAATACATTGCAACTCGCTTGAGCCACAAATCCCGGCTTTATTCTTTAGATTCGGATTTCGATTGCTCACTAAAAATCAAATTTTAGTATGAAAAAACTCATAGCACCTATCTTAATGACCCTTAGCCTGTTTATGTTTTCTTGCCAACCAGAAGCCTTAGATGTGGCAGTTGAGGAAGAATCTACCGCT
>JAHQWA010000506.1 GCA_019634045.1 Saprospiraceae bacterium | reverse complement strand
CTCGTGAGTATGTCTAATGGGACTTCCTCCAAGATGGCATCTTCATCACAGGAAGTGAAACCGATAAACAAAAGAAGTAATAGCAGTTTGCTTGTATATAATGGATTTATTCTAACATTCATAGTCATAATTTTTTATAAGAAGGCTAAATACTGAGTGGGATTAGAAACTTAAATTGAAACCGGCCAATACTGTGCGTGGTATGGCTCTAACTCTACCTCTTGAACCCCCAAGGTTTCCTCCATCTACGGCATCAGGTTGATCAGAGAAAATCTCTGGATCCCAACCCGTCCAATCTGTCCAAGTTGCCAAGTTTTTACCACTAACATAAACGGTTAGTCCTGCTAATCCCCAGCGGCTCAATAGTTCATTTCCTACGTTATAAGAAAGTGTTACGTCCTGTAATCTAATAAAGCTGCGATCTAGCAATAGTGGACCATTTTCCGGTTGACTCCAGAACATACCCGGTGCATTGGTTACACCATTAGTAGGTGTCCAATACTGTCTTATTGCCGGACGATTCAATCTTCTACCAGAAATATCCGTACCACCTGAAATAAGGTTGGCAGGGTCAGCTAGGTACCAGTTATTGCCCCCTTGGATCGAGTTGAGGAAGAAATTGAGTGTGAAATTTTTGTAGGTAATCGTGTTGCCAATTCCGAAGCGGTAATTTGGATCTTCGTAGCCGAGGATTCCTCGGTCATCATCTGGATGTATATCGCCATTGCCATCCGTTGTGGTAATATCTCTAATCTTAAAGTGGCCAGGGAAGAAATTATCAGGAGTACCTCCATTGAAAAACTCCTCTTCCGTCCATACTACCCCTTCATTGTCAAATCCAAAAATGGAATTGATGGGTTCGCCTGTAAACCAGGAGTTTCCAAGATCAAAATCATTTTCTCCACCTAACAATCTGGTGAGCTTATTCCTGTTCAATGAAAAAGCAAGCGTTGACCGCCAAGAAAAGTCACCCCTTTTGACATTGGTGGTACGCAAAGAAAGTTCAAACCCATTATTTTGTACAGCCCCAATATTGGTTAGAATATCCTCAAAACCAGTGGCGCGCGGTAAGTTTCTCTCGACAATTACATCTTCTGTATCTGCGGTATACACTTCGAGACTACCTCCAACACGATCATTGAAGAGGCTAAAGTCAAGACCAAAGTTCAATGAAGTGGTGGTCTCCCATCTAAGGTTTGGATTACCTAAGGCATTAGGACGGTATTCTGTTACCACCTGATCTCCGATGATCGTACTGTTAACTGCTACCGTAGCAAAACTCGCAAAGCGTGGAACACCATCGTTACCATTTTGGCCATAAGAGGCTCTAGCTTTTAGGAAGCCGATCCAGCTAATGTCCTTAAGAAAGCCCTCTTCGGAAAGTACCCAAGCCAAAGAGACCGATGGAAATATGGCCGTCTTATTGTTGGTGGCAAAGGCAGAGAATCCGTCCCTACGAACAGTACCCGTTAAGATGTAACGGCCATTGTAGTCATAGATGATCCGACCCATGTAAGCAATTCGGTTTTGCTCTTCGGCATTTCCAGGATTAACAATTTGATTAAGGCCAAGCGATGGTAGGTTGAAACCCGAACTTTCTATGTCAAATCCAGTTGATTGTAAGTCCGTTAAGGTAAATTTCTGATTTTCCCGACTGGCCAACAAGGTAACATTCACCTTATGCCTTCCGGCAAAAGTATTATTGTAAGTTAATAGGCTATTCATCAACCAGGAAGTATTGTGGAAGTTCTGCCGACGAGCACTTCCCACGTTGTCGATACCTGCTCTGGTAAACGATTGGTTGTAGACAAAATTCCGACGAATATCAATCGTGTTAGAATAGTTAAACTGATAGGCAAGCCCTTTTACCCAAGGAATTTCAACATCTGCTCTTACTGCTACAAAATAATTATCTCGAAGGTCATCGTTTAGTGAGGGCGTATTGGTTAATGGGTTTTCAATAATCCCATCTTCCCCCACTACATCCGTGAAGAAGCCGTCGGGAGTGGTTAAGCTTCCCCAAGGACTTGCATCCAGCGCCCAGTCTAAGCGAGCATTGATTCCTGAATAATCACGAAAAGTATAAGCGGTGTTAAGTCCAACCTTGAGCCAATCGGTAATTTCTGTATCAAAGTTTGCCCGTAAAGTGGCGCGCTGAAACTGATCATTCACTTCTAATCCTTCTTGATCAGTATAAGTGCCAGACAAATAGTAAGAAGTTTTGTCTGTCCGACCGGAAACACTCAGATCAATATTTTGGATAGAAGCATTGTCTCTTAGGGTTTGATCAATCCAGTTAATTTCTTGTCCAGCCAAGAAGTTCTCTTGCTCTTCAGGAGATCTTAGGAATACGGCACGGTCTTCAGGAGAGCTAGGATTGGGGCGCTCTGGCTTAAGGTCGGATGGATCTGGTCCTCCTCTTTCCTGGTAGCGATTATACCAACCATACAACTGTTCCTGATGCGCATAATCGATTAGGCGCTCTAGGAATTGTTCCCCATTCATGATATTGGAAGCATCCGTTGGAGCAAGATCTTGGGTGCCCACGTAAGAATTAAGTGTGATGGTAGGTTTTTCCGTTTTACCTTTTTTGGTGGTGATAATGATTACACCATTGGCAGCACGGGCACCATAAACTGCGGCAGCACTAGCATCCTTAAGTACATCAATGTTTTCAACATCACTAACATTAATGGTTGATATAGCTCCATTGTAGATAATACCATCTAAAATTATGAGAGGAGATTGGTTGCCAGAAAGTGAGTTTTGTCCTCGGATCTCAATATTGGGAGATCCACCAGCCTGAGAAGTTACACCGACGTTTACTCCAGCGGCATAACCCTGCAGCGCCTGAGCAATATCAACGTTGGCAGATTTGCTTTTTTCTGCCATGTCGACACTGACAATGGATCCCGTTAGGTCCTTTCTTCTTTGGGTACCGTACCCGATTACTACTACTTCCCCTAATTGCATCACATCATCTGCCAATCTAACCTTGAAATTGGTTTGATTCAAGACGGCAATTTCCTGTGCTTCGTATCCCGTGTAGGAAACCAATAGGATAGCACTCTGATCCTCGACAGTAAGAGAAAAATTACCATCGATATCAGTGATTGTTCCATTAGAGGTTCCTTTTTCTTGTATGGTAGCGCCAATCAAAGGGACGCCTTCTTGATCAGTAACTGTACCTTGTATATCAATTGCCCAATCATCCCAGTTTTCGTTGGCTAGTGTTTCTGGGATAATCAGCATACTGAGAAGAAGTACTATGCAGCCCTTCCATAAATAGGGCGACAGCTTAGTAATTCCACTAGTGGATGGTAGAAAATAAAACATGTTGGTTATCGTTTTGGTGATAAATCTAAGTGCCTTATGATAGCTTGATTTAGGGCAAAAGAATCCCACAACTCTACGGGAGAGTTGAAAAATCCAAATACACGTATACAGGGCAGCGTTGGTTTTAATTCCAGGTGCCGCTAAAGGCTAAAATGTTGTTGAAAAGAAATTATAGACTAGTAGCAAAATGGTGGTCGGCTCTTTACCGATTGCCTGAGAGTTGTAGTTCTTGCGTATAAGAAAGGCTAAATCTGATGTCTGCCTTTCAAAGATAAAACTATATAGTAATTTTCGAAGCTTTTACCCACTATTCTTATAGAAAATGATATAGAAATCAGCGCCTTATGAGGCGTATGAGCTTGGCCTTACTCGATTAAGTTGATTAAGGTGCGATAATCATCAAAAGGGGCGTCCTTGTCCTTCATCTCCAACAAAGGCAACAATGCTGCTCCGTAGTGATCTTCTAAGTCTCCATAGGTGCGTTCGCATCGGACTTCAATCTGCCCTGCCTGTAGTTGTTGTAGTCGCCAGCTGTAGGTGAGTCCCATTTTATCAAATATCTGCTGATTTACTGCTGTGTGATCGGAACCTGGCGCTACGGGATTAATTTCCTGAAAAGCGGACGTATTCCTGGCGATCAAGCGTGCCCGATCCATGACATAATAGGCCGTATGAGCCCAGCTTTTTGGATCATCAACTAATCTGGAGTACAGTACCAACTGTAGGTCTTCTTCGTTCTTTATCATCCGTTCTCGACGGCTTGCTCCACGCCACTTAAGATCCAGGATGGCCTTTTCCGCGCCCCGTCTAAGTACTAAATCGGCCCTACCTCTTACTTCAATCTGCTGAAATTCGCCCTTCATGCGCAATTCTGTTGCCTCAACTTCCCAGCCATTTTGCTGGATCAGATGCACGAGGTTCCAGGCCGCATATTTCACTTTCTTAATAAAAGCTACTTTTTCTGGTTCTCGACCGTACAGTAGGAAGATGGCACCTTCTTTTTTCAAAAGCTCAGGAGCTTCCTGATCAATCCAGTACTCGACCTGAGATTTGTCCCACTTGCCAATATCCTGATCGAACAATTGCTCAAAGAAGCGGTGGGCCAGATTACCCATTAGGGTATTTTCCTTGACGACGCTCAAGATGGTAGACTTCCGCAGCTTGATGGCATGTTTAAAGACCCATTGATACGGATAGTAAAACAGGTCTTCCAAGCTGGTAAGGCTTTCTATCTCCCTAGTTGCTAAGGGATGTGCTTGACTGATATTAATGAATGGAGCTGGTTGTCCAAGGTTTCGCAATTCAACAGTTACCCATTTCGGCGGCAGTAGGAATTTTTCCCAGAATGCAGAAGATTCCTCCTCATCTATATTCCAAGTGATGGGACTTAAATCTTCAAAGGTGGCAGCAAGATCACCGTATAAAGGATGAGCATGCGCAACGCTACCTTCCACCCATTCAGGGATAACCAGTACCAGCTGCTTTTTGGTCTTTAGTATCGGGTTTTTCCGTTGCCATAACATGACCGCATTTTCTTCCTTAGGTCCAACTAACTTCACCTCCTTGTCCGCTAGATAAGCTCGTTCATCATTATACCAGCGAGAAAAGAAGTGATCGGGTTCATGTTGGGTGAAATTCCACCAAAGTAGTTGGTCTGCCTCGGCAGTAAGCGCCGCGGGATGATGTATGTAAGGTAAAGATCCGCATTCTGTAGCTCTGAATTCGACCGGTGCAGGCTCATAAATCGTTTTCACGATACGCTCCAATTCCAGGTAATTTAGGTGGGTCTCCGGCAAGGCATTCAATAAGTCGACAATCCGGTTGGCCTGCTCTCCCAAAACGACCAGTGACGAATTTTCATTTCCTCCTTCTTCAAAGGTATTGTAGGCCCATTTGTGTAAGCGTTCAAAAATAGAAATCACGTCGCCTACCGGGACTACATCTTGTACGTTGTAGCGTTTACGGCCAAACCAGAACTCAAACTCCTCCCGAATCGCCAGTGGCTTTAATTGAAGATCAAATTGTGCCTTAAATTCCAGCTGATCAAAGAAGCGATTGATCATTGTTTTCCAACCATCGCTGTCCAAGCCAGGATACTGCGCCATGGAGGAAGCAATCGCTCCCGCCAAATCATGGTGCAAGGGCTTAAGCGATAAGGAAACGAATTCTAAGATCTTATAGGGATCAATGGGTTCCCACAAGAAAACGGTGACCAACTTCAGTACCTGTAAGGTGGGTCTGGCCAAAGAGGCGGATAGAATGCCTAGGCAAGGGACTCCTTCTTGAATGAGTGCGTCATCCAGCACTCTGCTTTTATCTGGAATCAAACAAAGCGGTCGCCAGGGTTCATTTTTGTGGAATAACTTAGCCATATGCACCGCCAGATCCGTCTCTCGCTTCCCTCTGAGTATCAACAAGGAACCATCTCCCTTCAAGCTAACCTTCTGCTTACTAGCAGCAGCCAAGCGCCGTTGCAATACGGCAAGGTCGGTATCTCCTTCGGCCTGATCCTTTCTCGGCAGCTGTAGTTTCACCCCAGCCTGTTGCAAAGCCGCAAAGAATCGCTGGAGGTAATATGGCAATAACTCAAGCGGCTCCGTTAAACGTAACTCCTGGATCGGCTGAGCTCTTTGACCTAAGGTCTCTATTATAGTGATCCAGCGGTCTGCGTAGCCTGCTGCTAAAGGGAGCGCAGGTATTTCTCCTTCTTGCTCCTTGAAAAGGGCTTCCACACTTGCCAAGGTATACAAACGGGCAGGCAAAGTGCCAGATCGATTGAAGTCCCAGCCCGCCAAGAGTAATTCATCTCTTCGAGAAAGTAGCTCGGCGGCAGTGGCAAATTGATCAGCAGCAAAAGAGGAGAGGTAGAAGGTCTCTTGGTCTTCTTGAAGGTATTGTAATAACGCTTGGCGGTATTGTTCGATGCGTAAGTAGTCATTGTCATTGGCATGTCCTGCGAAGCCAAAGTGGGACTCCAAGGTATACAGGAGATTCTTTGGTCCTAGGGAAGCATAGCCGCCCGTGCTGGCAGCAGGCAATGGAAAACTCAGGTCATCAAGCGCTAATCCAAATTGTACAATCATAGTGAAAGGTAAAGGCGTAATCGAACTGCTAAAAATAGTAAATAATTGGCCCTTATTGGCGCGATGTAAAAAAATCAAAAAAAATATCGGAGACTGGAACTAATCCATCAGGCCTTCAGTTATAGGGGTATGAAAACGATGAAAATACATATTCCGATGCCTCAACATCCCCGCCAACAGCGGCCGAGATTCCTATGGGGTATCAAGACTTATATGTCTGGATAATTTTTTCGAATACCAACCGAAAAAGCCTCATAGAAATTTTCCAAATCTATGAGGCTTTTTTTATGTCCATACCTCAGCCAAAAATATCTAGGTGTAGCTTAATAAGTGCAAAGCGCGCGGTTTGGAGCCGTGTAGATGCTGGTTCAAATCCGGCCACCTAGACCATGAGAAGAACAGATATTAGAACTCAGAACGTTGTGCAGACAGAAGCCGGCATCCCGAGAACGAGGTCCTGAGGGCCGCTTAAAAGAGTACTTGCGGGAGAGCCCCTATGGCTAAGGTCTGAAAATAAGAATGCTGAATTTCATACTTGGCCAAGTTGACTGTATAGTACTCTTTATCCGTCTTCAGTCCTCTACCATCGGGCAGCGTAGCGATCTGTAATCTATCAGAGGTTTTAAAAGCTAAACCATTGTACTGTCAGCAGTCAGGAACCGGCATCTGTCTGCTGTGCTCTGACAGCCTGGCGAGATCTGTAATCTAAAGAAAGGGATGTAGCTCAACCGGAGAGAGCGGCGCCAAGGACGGCGATGGTTGGAGGTTCGAGCCCTCCTGTCCCTACCCCTGGCGAGTCAGCTATTGGTTTGCTGTACCAGTTTGTGACGCTGGTGCGTCGAAAGACGCTTGCGGGTTCGATTCCCGTCGCCTTGACTAAGTGTGTGGAAAGGAGGAAAGGGCTTCTAGGAAAGGGGCCTGGACCTCCACCACCAGGCTAAGCAGAAATATTTTCAATCACATGAAATATTAAAAACAGGAGTGAATAGGCTGCTTAATTATTCATGCGATACTATACATTCTTCATTACAAAGGCGCATAGTTTAATCGGAAAAACACTCGGCTACGAACCGGGAGATGAGCGTTCGATTCGTTCTGGGCCTGCAAAAATTGCCCTGTAGCACAATGGTAGTGCACCGGACTTTGACTCCGGCTATATCAGTTCGATTCTGATCAGGGCATCCATGACATTTACTTGATGTCTTCTTGGATGTACTTATCCCTGTCGTATAAAGGCAGTACGCTGGACGCTGAATCCAGAAGTATCAGTTCGAATCTGATCAGGGCTACAATCACTGTTATTGCAGCAAGACCTGAAGACTATTTGAATTTATTCAAGTAGCCCTCATCCATGATATCCAGAAAGTATTGGTCGGCCTTGCTGTCTCCATAACCAAAGGATTTGGTGTAGTCCTGTAGTTGGAATTTTGCCAAAAGGCGCTGGACTTTTTCCTCCCCGTAACAGTTCTTACCCGCAATTTTCCCGGTGATTTTCCCCTTGTGGACTTCATATTCCGTCCCTATTAGGGTAAAGTTATTTTGGTGACACCAATCTCCTAGCCAGATAGAAGAGGAGGCCGTGAGAATTACGATTTCATGATTGTTTTCTTGATGGTATTTCAATCTCTCCAATGCTTTAGGGAAGCAAATTGTAGGCAAAATGTTTTCCGAAAATTTGACACCAAGGGCTCGCAGATCAGCTTCTTTATACCCCTTATAAAAATGACCGAAGATGATCTCTTTAAAGGTTTGATTGTCAATCCTTTTAAGGAAGTACTTTGCCATGGACAGGCCATTGAGTAGGAACCCTGCATACAATCGAATACTTCCGTGAGTCATGCGGATGAACTCCAGGAAGGTATCTTTTGACGTGATCGTACCATCTAGATCGAAGATGGCGATCGACTTATTCGGAGAAGCTAT
>JAHQWA010000505.1 GCA_019634045.1 Saprospiraceae bacterium | reverse complement strand
GGATATTGATTATCGAAGAAGGTGGTGGCTACTTGCTTTTAATCAGGCAAGTTTGGCCAAACTGTCATCGGCAACACTGCACCGAAGTCCTGTATAGCTTCCAGGTCTACCATGCGCACTTTATACAGGTCCATCGTATCGTAAAGGATATCTTTTAGATCATCTTCTGACCAAAAGAAACTGTTTTCCAACATCGATTTTGGATGAACTGCCAAGAGTATGGATTGTGGTGGTTCGCTATTGGGTGCGTTATAGTGGAAACTAAGTCCGGTATTGACTTTTTCGTCGGGAATGTGTTCAGAAAATTCTTCTACCAGTAACCCGTAAACTGCTTTCTTTTGTCCGTTCTCTTCAAATGAAAAATTGGCGGGCAGATTCAATACAATGCTTTCACTACCTTCAGGATAATAACTGCCGTCACTTAGTGGATAAGGCTGATTATCTTCTTCTGAAACATATACTTCCCCCGCCTTGTAATTTTCTTCTAGAACGGCATCGATCTCCTCCTTGGAGAGTCCTACCCAGGGATACCGTAGCAGCGTGGGGCCTTGGACAATATTCCATGAAGTAGTGGGTGCTACTTCCATAGAGTCATGCCAAACCTTACTCACCATTTGCCAGTTTTCAAACACCTCCGTATTTTCTCGTACTTGGGCCAAGCCTTGAAGCCAGTTTTGGATAGTTTCTTGGCCATTTCGTTCGGCATTATCCTTACCGACCAATAAGTGTTGGCTATTGCTGCTAATAACCTCCTGTAGTTGGTCGGCAGCCGCGGCGGGTGGGATTAGCATAAATGGTTTTCCAAACAAGGCTTTGGCTGCTTCATTCAACTGTTCAAAAGCTGTATAATAAGGTATCTCGGAGCTAAACTGTGTAAGATGTTGTTCCGCCAAAGCAATCTTTTCGGCAATCTCGGTTTTCAACTTGGGCAGATCAATTGCTTCTGTTACGAACAAGGCCTTTTTAGCTTCAGCTATATCCAGATGAGATAAATCTTCAATTAGAAACAGTCGGGTGAGGTCTGAATCTTGAAGTGTTTTTAGTTTTTCGACCAGGGGTTCCAGGCGTTGTGTCTTAATGGCTACAAGTGCCTCTTGGTCATAATGGATCGCTTCTTCATCCAAGGTAATATCTTCAGAGGTTAGGTATCGACAACGATTCAACAACTCATTGGCATACCTGGCTACTTCTAGCGCATGACTTAGGGGTTGGCAACCCGCTGGTGCTTGATCAGTAATTTGATATGTTAGATTTTCCGTAGCGCTATTGTCCTGGCTCAATAGATAATTCCAGATCCGCAACTCCAACTCGCTGGCCCCATCAGAAACGGGATCATCGCTTAGGTAAAGAAAGTCGAGATAGCCGATCTGGAGGTCACTTAATTTTACGGAAACGATCAAGGTTGGTGCCTCCTCGGCGGGGTCAGTCAGCTGTACTTCACAACCTATTTTGCTAAAATCCCCCAACTGCTCCATCAGCCAATTTTCCAAAATGGGTTCTACAAATGCCTTGCTGTTTTTGATGTCAAATGGAGTGGTAGGTTCAGACAGGATCAAGGCTATTTTATGCCGCATACCCACGCCAGGTATTTTCGTTTTTAACGAGTCTATAGCGGGTGGTTCAATGGCTCCCTTGGTCGCATCCAGGGCAGCCCCAGCTTGACTTAGATTGCCTTGCGTAACCTGATATCCGGCCTCGTAAAAGAGGCTATCCAAGCTACCGTCAAGGATGTCTTCCAGCTTTTCTATATATTTTTTGATCACTGCTTTTTTCCCGGTAGGAACGGGTAGGTTATCTTTATTATCAATGGCTTTGATGCCATCAATCACACTCATTTGTACCATTGCGGTGGCCTGTCCATTTTCAATACTAATGTTCTCCTCCAAGGGGAAAGCTTCTCGTAGCGCGTATAATTCGTTATGCAAATCTACGGTTTGGTGTTCGTGTAGATAACGCTCCAATTGATATCCAAGCAAAGCTTCTACCTTTTGTCCCTGTCGAATGCCCTCCAATAAAAACCCACTTTTTTGGATGCGATCGGAAGTAAGGTTCAACATAAAGGGGTTGCCTTTCTGTAGGTCGGATTCTTCTTTTTTGTAAGAAAGGAAGGAATTTTTGAAAATGGCTGAAGCAACAGCTTGCGCAGAACCTGGTGCGTGAATGATGCCACCATTATCTCCGTAGGTATCGGTCATTGATTCGCCAATGGGGTTGGCTAAATCTTTTGATAAATGTTCTACCCATCCATAGGCTCCAAAATAGATGCCTTTGGCAAATTCAGGTTCTTGTCTCATCTCCTGCAACCTTCTCGTCGCCAAAGAAGTCAACCAGGCATCCAAGCGATAACTATTAAGGTCAATGACTTCTCTTAAAGCGACTTGCTGGGCCTCCCTCCGTTTTTCCGGGTCTTCAATCGCTTCGCAAGTGGCCACGATCTCTTTGCCAAGTGCGATGAAAACCCCTTTAATCTCCCCGTTCTTTTCTTCATTAATGATTCGAAATAGGGATTGGCCGGGCCGCACCTCCATCCCTGAAGTGAGGTGCAATTTTTCCAGTTTACCAGAAAAAGGTGCGCGAATTGAAATTGTTTTTTCAGTATTGGAAAGACCCGTTTTGCTACCGCTTATTTCCAGGATGATGGCATCTTTGTCAACTATAGCGCCTTCCTGGGCCAAAATCTGATTTACCGTCAGTAAAGGGTACTCCTGAAGTTGGCTAGTCGTGGGTTCAAAATGAATATCTCGATAATATAATTGGCTGGCATTGATGAACGAACGGAGTAGTAGATCGGTAAATAAGCTCAACTCTCCTTGATATTGAACAATAGTGGTATCGTTTTCCTCTTCTAGCTTTTGGATAAAATGCTTAAAATCCGTCAAATCATCCTGCGTAGTAACCAAGTCCGTCTCCTCCAAAGCAGTTTCGCCTCCATCTTTAAAGCCTAACAGCGGGGCCTGCAACAATTGATCTGTTCCCATGGAAAAACCGGTAGTTACTTGATCGATAATATTGATATTAGGTTGTATCGCATCGATTTCATCTTTTAGCAAAGGCGCCGTGCCTAGTAAGGTGCGCCAGTCTCGTGTCGCTCTGGAAGGTGGCAGATGTCGGAGCCAGTTTTGCAGTTTGGCGCGAGTGCGATCATATTCCATCGTGCGGACCTGGTAGCTGGTGGAATACTCCTGCATACTCAGTACTTTATACAGCTCCGTATAAGAATCCACCGCATCACCCAAGCGTGGGATACTGGTGGTATTGTACTTTGCCATCTCCAACCAACGCTCAAAAAGGCGGGCCAAGATGGGCCCCATTGCGCCAGGAGCATTTTCAGAAGCTGCTATAGTCTCATCTTCCAAAAGTTTGCGTAGGCTCATAACCGGCAGTACCCCATAAGGCTGATTCCCTACTTTTAAAGCACTATACGAGCCCCTGGCCTTCACGTATTCCCCATAATGTGCCCAGATGGCTTCGTGCATTTCGCTGCTGATCTGATTGCCAAAAAGCATAAAAAGTGACTGAGCACCTTGGGCAAACCAGGTAGCTTTTTGATAGAGATGATTGAGTTTAGGGTTGGTTAATCCAGCCTTAGCAACATGTTTCAACTCATCGGATTCAATACCTAGGCTATCGGCCAGAAAACTACCTGCAGCAGGGTTTTGGTCATCCGATGCGGCTAGATCAAATCCTTTCACCGCATAATCAAAACTCGAGGAAGCATCAAATTCGGCTTTAATGGTATGACCGCTTTGCTCATTAGCAGTATTATTGGTTGGGGTTCCATAGGGCAAAAAAGACAAGCCTTCTGTATATTGATGATTTTGAAAGAGACCAGCCAGTCCTTTGGCCGGCACCAATGGATCTTCGGCGAAGCGGATACCAGTAACAATCACTTTTTCAAATTCGATATCCTGAGCGGGATTGTCTAGTTTTATCTTCATCCCCATGCCCGCCTTCACTGCTTCATCAAAGCTTTCTACCCAATCATCTCCCTCGCCGAGAATGGCCAGTCCTGCACGGTCGATGACGGTACCTTCTACTTTATAAGCGGGCTCCGTTTCTCCTGCCTTAAACAAATAAGTAACCAAGCGGTCGGGCAACCACTTAAAATAAAAGTCGGGTTCTTGGTTTTCTGATTTTTCGCCATCTTGCCCGGCTGTTGTAGCTTGTTGGTCCAGTACTGCTTGTGTAACCTGCACCAGCCAAGCTGAACGATAGACACCATATTTGGCCACCAATTCTTCCCATGCTTTTCGCTGATCGGCATCTGTCGAATGAAGCTTGAAAGCAATGGCATCCTTTCTTTCTGCTTGGGTTAGTCTAGGGTCATGACTCTGCAAAAACACCTCATCTGGAAATGCTCTTACCCACAATTCATCTTTAATAAATCGAGTTTCCAGCTTCAGCGGAAGTAATACGACTGGCGTTTTGGATAGAGGGAAAGCCATTTTGGGTGGTAGGTTTTAATAGCCTCCTGACGAATTCCTAGCGAACACTAGGAATTGAGCAGGTAGTCCTATTTGTTGTCAATTAGGTGTTTGTTCGTTTGAACCAAGCGTTATCCGTCGCAGTATCCGACTGACGTGGATTAAAGACCGTTATTGCGTAGTAATTTTTCCAATTCCGTTGCTTTTGCCCTCCTGATTTATCGCGGGCTGCTGGCTCGTTTCCAATAACTCCTCTAATACTTGTATCGCTCCACTGATCCTCAGTAGGGAGGTCTGAATATTGGTTGTCTCCTTTTCCAGAGCAGCCAATTGTTGCTGTCCTTTTTGATATTCAGCCTGCAATTCTTTCAGTCGATTGGCTATTTGTATTTCCATAAAGAAATTAATTTATACATAAGGTAGGTGTTTATAATCGTTTATGAAAATTTGGTTGAGTAGATGGGCTCTTTTCTTGATTGAGTAGTCTTTTTTGTTTATTGGTTAGTGGGGCACAAAGATTGCTAAGCCTGTAGTGCAACGGAAGGATGGGTAAGCTTGATTTGGTAACGATCCGGCTTACTAATCCAGCATCCAACTTTCGACTGGCGGTTGTTTAAAATCGCCATGATGCGCTAGGAATAATTCCTTTCCCGATTTAGCATCTCCAGAACCGAACCATTCCAGGACTTTATCTTTCTTGATTTCGGTAGTTTTTTCGGAAATAAACGCATGGTAAGAACTATATTTCCAATCTTGGTAGTTACCTCCCATGTTATGATGTATAGGATTATGATGAATATAGCAAATTAAGGAAAGTTGTTTGACGTCACTTTTAATACCTACCCTTTTGCAACGTTTTTGAAAAAGAGCTCCATATCTTTTATGTCGACGGTTGAAATATAGCGCATAGCTGCTGAACATTCTCCGAAATTGATCTTCTAAAAAGGCGTTTACTCCGATTTCGCCCCTGACCAATTTTTCAGCGGCTTTCGTATGCTCTTCTGATATTTTTGTTAGAAACGAGTGATCAAATGCTTTTACTTCTATCAAAAAGTGAAAATGATTCGGAATTAAGCAATACGCGTAAAAATCGAGATACGGAAATAAGTATTTGCGAATTTTCTGTAAGAAAAAAGCATAATCTTGATCATCGATGAAAAGCTTTTCTTTATTGACAGAGCGATTGTAAAGATGATAAATTCCTCCTTCTTCGAGGTGCTGCCAGTAATTGAAGGCCATGGATTTTTAGTTGAGTTTGTTGTTGATAACTAATCCTAAAAGATTGCTAAGTCTGTAGTGCAACGGAAGGATTGGTAAGCTTGGTTTGGTGAACATCCGGCTTAGCAATCCCTGCTCTGCGTTGCGGGCTTACTAATCCTAAAAGATTGCTAAGCCTGTAGTGCAACGGAAGGATTGGTAAGCTTGGCTTGGTTACGATCCGACTTAGCAATCCCTGCTCTGCGTTGCGGGCTTACCAAGCCTAAAAGATTACTAAGCCTGTAGTGTAACGGATGGATTGGTAAGCTTGATTTGATAACGACCCGGCTTAGCAATCCCTACTCTGCGTTGCGGGCTTACAAATCCTAAAAAGATTACTAAGCCTGTAGTGTAACGGATGGATTGGTAAGCTTGATTTGGTAACGATCCGGCTTAGCAATCCCTGCTCTGCGTTGCGGGCTTACCAGGCCTAGCCGGCCCAATTCTCCCGGTCTAAACTTCGAAAATGAATAGCTTCTGCCAAATGTTCAATTTTGATGGTTTCACTCTCTCCCAAATCCGCAATCGTACGCGCCACCTTCAATATCCGATCATAGGCCCGAGCAGATAATTGTAATTTCTCCATAGCTTTTTTAATCAAAATCTGACCAGGCTTGCTGATTTGACAAAGCTCGCGAACCATCCGACTTGGCATTTGCGCATTGGCATATAAGCCAGCTTGATCTTTAAATCGCTCTACCTGAATCTGACGAGCGGCGACTACCCGTTGACTAATATCCTCACTGGTTTCGCTCGGACGAGCAACAGCAGCCAGTTCATCAAAATCAACTGGGGTCACCTCCACATGCAAATCGATGCGATCCAAAAGCGGGCCAGAGATTTTGTTTAGATACCGCTGAATAACGCCAGCGCCACAAACACAATCTTTATCTGGGTGATTATAGTACCCGCACGGACAAGGATTCATAGAAGCCACCAGCATAAAGCTCGCTGGGAAATCTACAGATACTCTTGCCCGAGCAATGGTGACTCGTCGTTCTTCCATGGGTTGACGAAGTACTTCCAAAACTGTCCGTTTAAATTCAGGTAACTCATCTAAGAACAGAACACCATTATGCGCGAGAGAAATTTCACCAGGTCCTGGATTGGAGCCGCCGCCAACCAGGGCTACATCACTGATGGTATGGTGAGGAGCTCTAAATGGTCGATTGGATACCAAAGAGGTATTGGGGGCCAAACGGCCAGCGACCGAATGGATTTTCGTTGTCTCGAGCGCCTCTCGCAAATCTAGTGGAGGCAAAATGGTAGGCAGCCGACGCGCCAGCATCGTCTTACCTGCTCCTGGAGGGCCAATTAAGATGACATTATGCCCACCGGCCGCTGCGATTTCCAGCGCTCTTTTAATATTCTCCTGGCCACGAACATCAGAAAAATCAACTTCGTAAATATTTTGTTGGGCAAAAAATTCATCTCGGGTTTCCACAAATACTGGAGAAAGTGGTGCCTCTCCATTTAATAGGCCTACGGCTTCCTGCAAACTGCTTACTCCATAGACTTCCAGGTCATTGACAATTGCCGCTTCTCGAGCATTTTCCTTTGGTAGGATAAAACCCTTAAACTTTTCTTTGCGTGCCTGAATAGCAATGGGTAGGGCTCCTCGGATCGGACGCAGGCTTCCATCCAGCGAAAGTTCACCCATAATCAAGTAGCGTTCTAAATCCGCACAATCCAATTGTTTGGTAGCAGCTAAAAAGCCAATGGCAATG
>JAHQWA010000504.1 GCA_019634045.1 Saprospiraceae bacterium | reverse complement strand
TGATCAAAGTACTCATTTAATACAATGGAATGGCTGCCTCCGAAGGATAAGTTTATCGTGACATTATTGATCCTATACATGTCCTGCAATTCAGCAGGCGCTGGCATGACGGCATCAGGGCCTGTATTCTTGATGAATAGCGACTGGATGCCCAGTTGCCACTGATATTGCTCCATCCCACTTTTTATTAGGCGTTCATTACTTTCAAAGCCGGTCTTCAATTGCTCCAACACATCCTGTTCTTTTATGCTATCGCGTTTTTCTTGCTGCCAGTTGTTCACTTGCAAAGCAATCAATATTCCAATAACTACCAGTAGGATTTCACCTATCGCGTAAATTAGATATCGACCAAAGGCTTTTTCACGAAGCAAGCTTCTGCGGATTCTTCGAAAGAATTTGAGCATTGATTTCGATTTTATAGTTCTCTGATGATCGTAGGTGTTTTATACTGCTTACCTGTGTACAGGACAAAACTTTGTTGACGTCCATCCCGCGCCTTACATTCCTAAAGGATGCCCGCCCGCGGGTAGATTTCCCTTTAGGATTAAGGGCGCGAAGAGCAGAAAAGGCTCTATTATTATATTTGTCCTGCCCCTATTCTGCTTACTAAATTACCTATTCCTTCGCTGCTTATTCCGCCCCCAATTGCACAGCTATCAATTCAAGTATATTTTCAATTTCCACTTTCAAATTAGGGTAGTATTCTTGTTGGGCAAACCTGGAAGTAGCTAAGAAACCCACCAGTACGCTCTCAAATTCTACGGATTGCAGTAAGTCTAGATTGTTGTTTTCGAATTTTGAGGGTGTTAGATCAAATATGCCTTTGGCGTAATCATAAAATGCTTGCCGGCCATTGATTTTAGCAAGCATCATATCTATTAGTGCATACCTATACTTAGCCAGTTCTTGTTCTTGAAACCTAACCCTGAAAAGAATACCATTCCAGGAGGACAAATAAGTACGTAGCGACTGATCTGAAAAAATGGTTAGTTTACCAGAACTAAGGATTTCCTCCAATACGCCATTACTGGGTCGATATTGCACTTCTTCGTTGACGACGCTAAAAAATAAACCAGCAAATTCCGCTTCACTTAATTGGGGTTGGCCCGGTCCTGTATATTGGGAAAGTTCTAATGCTCGGTCACCTTTTTTTTGGTTGCCCCCCATGACTTTTTCCAGCTGTTCTAGATTATAGCTGAATTCTTTTTTCAGCAATTCCAGGTATTTTTCTTCCAGGCGACTTGTTTTTTTGTTTTCATTCCAATTGTTGATTTGCAAGGCAATCAATATCCCAACGACCACCAGGAAAATTTCTCCAACTCCATACATTAGATATCTTTTCGGCCGACCCACCCGCTTCGCGGTGCTCTCTGTTAAAGCTTCACTTCCTTCATCTTCATCAATTAATTGGCGCCTTCCTCTGCGAAAGAATTTTAACATAGTTTTTTTCATTAAGCTTATTGACTGACCACCTATCCTACCTATAAACCACGGACCTGTAAAGTCACTATTCAGGCATAGCAGCATGGCTTGTGCTGGGTTTAATTATCACCTATGAACGCCTGCTATCCTGCTATACTTTCGTTTATTTCTATTTGTCTCTGCTGAAGACTTTCTTTAAAGCGCTTTAATGTCCCTAACTCTTGTTTAATGACCAGACAGTGCCTGACCAAGGTTTTCATATTTCGTTGATCATTGTAAAGTTTTCTCCCAACTTCTGCTTCCAGCCTTCGTAGGTGGCTGATCTCATAATATTCCTTTGGACTGATATAGTCTGCTTCATTTTGAAAATATAAACCATTGACAATCGCATCCTCTTTAACCACAGTAGCTAAATGGGTGTAGAGTTGATCAAAAAAATTGTAACATTCGATCACTTCGTTCACTAGAGTTTCATTTTTCGTATTGCTCCGAGCGGTGTATGTGCGAAGGTTATTAACGCCTTTGTTCTCTAAGGAAAGGATGTCATACGTAACGTGTGGAAGTAAACAATTATAGCACTGAAATAGCCTTTCTGATGGGATCTGATTCTGAATGACACTGTCCATCAGAGAAGTCTTTTGTTCTAGATAGGTGATGTACCTATCTATTTTGGGTAAATCGGTTTCAATTTCTACCAAAATTGTTTTCCAAATGGCATCGAGTTCCTTATTGCTCTTTCGTACTTCGTTCCCATTGTTCAATTGTACGGCTATTAGGATGCCTATTACCACTAATATGATTTCACCCCCAGCATAGAGTAAGTATTTACTGAATCTATTCTTAGCCAATAGCTTATGGCGGACTCTTCTGAATAGTTTTAACATGGGTTAGCGTTTAAATGGTGAAATAAGGGTCAATGATTCGCCCCTCAACTAGCTGGAGGATAGGTCGTCAAAACTTTCAATTAGTACTTCCAACTCAGGGATAACCCTTCTTACGAAATTGAAGCGGACAATCTTAACGGCGGTAAGGTTTCTGATCAATAGGCTCTTCAGTCCTCCGTCCGTTTTAATAGCATTAAAGAAATGGATCAAAGTCTCATTATCCAACCCAAGGAGATCTCCCTCTTGCACCTGGGCGGACAGAAACTCCGCACCGTAATTCTCCGCGATTAGGTGTGCGATCAAAACTTGGAGATCAAGCTGTTGGTCGACGTACAGGCCTATTTCCTCCTTTAGGGAGTTATAGATGTAATTCAGCTGTATGACCATGCTATCCTGAACCAGATTGATTTCTCCAGAACTTACCATGGAATTATAGTGGTCCACCCTGGGGTTATACTTGATGAGGGTGGAAGTATGGATCGCCCAATACTGCCATCTTAGATTATCGTCGGATAATTGCGTAGGATCAAGCGAATCCCAGTTATTAATTATGTTGGTAAACAGCCCTATTCTACGATCCAATAGTTCCAATTGGCCTACCGCATACTTATGCGCCTCTTGTACTTCTACATGCAGTGTTTTTGTGATTTCATTGGTCTTCTTTTCCTTCTTGTTGGCTTCATTCAGGGTATTAATTTGCAAGGCTATTAGGATCCCAACGACTACCAATAAGATTTCGCCTGCAGCATAGAGTAGGTATTTTTTGACATTGCTGCCCTCTACCAGTTTCCTCCTTATCCTCCGAAAGAATTTGATCATCTACGTTCTATTTTGAGGTTCTTAGGCATGAGCCCCATGCCAAATAGGTACCTGGACATGTAGCACATTGTTGCTACGCTGCCATGATCAGAGAAGCGTAATTATTCTCGTGGCCGGATCAGGTCTTCATAAGGCTGGTAGCCTTTCAAGCTTACCAGGTCCCAGTCGTAGTCAAAGTTGGCATAATCGATGCGTCTACCTTCTTTCATGGATTGGGCCAAGCGGCCGACAGCCTCCTCTTTTTCCCCCAAGACGCCATAAATCCTGGCTTGCCAATAGGAGATTACGCCCCGGTGAAAACGGGTGAGTGTCCGTGGAAAGCTAGCTCTGTATGACTCCAGGAGCTGTATTTGTGCGTGTGCCAGATCCGTTTTTCCCTGGCGTGCATAGGTGCTTCCCAACAGGCCCTCTCGCCAAGTATTCATATGGGGGTCTATCTTGGCTAGGATGATCGGCGGGATAGAACCCTGGGCACTTGTTTTCCAATCTAGGTCTCGCAGTTCCAAAAGAATATCTTCGGCTTGCTTCCACTCTTTTAACTGATAATAAGCAAAGGCCTTCGAAGCCCAATTGTACAAGTGTACATGCGAAAAAACAAAGTAGCTCCATCCAGGGGTTGGATCCCGAAATTGTTCCAGGTTTGCTCGCAACAAAGGCGCAAAGATATTATCCCTATCCGCAGGGGCTATGGCGTTGAACATATGCGTCAAGCGTAGGTACTGCCACTTGGGCAAGGAGGGCAAATGGCGTTGAACTTCTTCCCATTCTCCTTCCAGCATTAAAGCCCTCATAGCTTGATCCCAATGTTCGTATTCCGGATGTTCCTGCACGAAGGCTAACACCTCCTTTGCTTGGCCTGAACGACAAAGGGCAAAAAAATACGCATCGATTGATTGCCCTCGGATCCGATCTTTGAAGATCTCGTACTGATCAAAAAAAGGAGCTAATACCTCCACTGTTTTGCGGGGTTGATTCAGTAGCAAATAACTATAGGCGTTATAATGCACGATATCCAGGTCCTTGGGATCTAGTGCCAAGTTATTTTTTATGGCAGCCAGGGCAGCCTCGTCGTTGCCGGTGCGCCGATTTTCTACGAACGAAAAGTAGTTTTGCTCAAATTCGGTACACCTATCCCAATGCTCTTTCACATAAGTACTTATGGCTTGATAGAGTGAATCGTCATCATATTGAGATGCAACAAAGGCCAAATAGATGCGCGACAAGAGGAAGGTGGAATCAATGGCGAGCACTTCCTTTTGACAATCATAATCAATTATACCACACTTCAGAAAGGCTTGATAGGCTTCATATTTGGGCGGATTGACATTGGAGACCCTCTGGACCTTTTTCAGGGCCCAATAGCCTTTCAATTTTTCACGGATATCTTCTATCAACTGCTCTTTCTCATTAGCAGCGCCCCAAATCACGGGGAAGTCATAAATGTTATCTCCGGTTTCGGTGGATTCCAGGCGAGAAGTGATCTGCAGGGAATCGCCCTTTTGATAATAAGAACCCGTCACTACATATTGTGCGTCCGTCAGTTCCAGCAGGGAAGCTTCTCCATCGGGATCATTAGGCAGGATACCTACTCGGTCTTTGTATCTTCTCATCATTTCTGGTGAGGTCGTTTTTACCCCCAATTCCCGTAAGCCCAGACTAATCCAGTCCGAAGCCATATTCCCTAAGGCGTCCAGCTCTGGTTTGTTGGTGAAATTATTGAAGACTGCCACGGCTACCTTTTCCATTCGCACTTTTTCCGGCAGCAAAGGGGTATCATTGGCACCCTGCTTACGAAAACTTCCAATCAGGAAGCCGAGGATTCCAATGCTGACTACCAGCACAGGTGTCTGCCATTTAATCGGCTTGGCCGCTTTCTCCTCCTGCCCATTCTCCACCATCTCAGCGGTGGGGTCCTGCTCAGTTTCTGGCACCACGTCGTATGCCCAAGCCAAAATCAGGGCAATGGGAAAGCCGATGATCGAAAAGATGACTATGAAACGGGGCGCCCACTCCGGAAGCTCAAACATCGGAAAAGTGGTAGCAGCAATCTGAATGAGTAACCAGGCAGTAACGGCATAATAGGAAGCCACTTTAAAGACATTTCTGCGCTTTAACTCATTTATAAACTGTTGGATTTTCATTTTTTAAAGGTAAATAATTAAATACCGATTTGTAGTGGTTTTGACTTAGCCTTTTGAGATCTCTTCGTCAATGAGGTCTGATATCTCTTCGATATGCCTCTTCATTGTTTGTAGATAGCGATTCATCGTTCCGAATTCTACCGTGGCCATCACGTATCCATTCTTGACCTTTCTATCCGCAAAAAAATCTTTAAAGACCGTATTGGATAATACATTGGGCTCCCCTCGATAATCTCGTAAGATGAGTTGCATATCTAGATCCTCATAGGCAGGTTTAAAAACCAATTCCTCGGAATCAAAGCGCCAGTGGTCTTCCTCTGCCTTTAACCGTTTGTAGGTTGATTCCAACTCAAACAGTAGTGTCTTGATACTATCATTCTTGATGTAGGATAAGTTGCCAGAAGAGATCAATTCTTGGAAGGTGTAGTTATGTTGGTAAAACCTTTCCCAAGTGTTAATTTGAATGATTTCTAAATTAAACTGATGCCAGTCCTCTACGGGGTCTCCCTCCAAATGCCCAATCAGCTTATGAGCCGTTTCAATTCTTTTATTTCTCCTTTCTATTAGTGCATCGATCTTTTCACCGTTAGTGATCAAGTCTTCTCTAATGTTAGTCAAGTAGCCAATCTCTTTATTTCGGTCTTTCCTAGCTTCATTGGCGTTGTTGATTTGCAGGGCTAGTAAGATTCCGATCATTACAAGCAGAATTTCTCCTCCTGCATAGACTAGATATCTATTGACTTTTCCTCCATCGAGGAGCCTTTTCCTTATTTGCCGAAAGAACTTAAACATTGGCTTTTCAATATTATGTTTACGATTGTTTGGGCATGTTTGTGGAGACAAAAAGACTTTCTGAGTGACCAGTGGGGTGTTTTTAGAACAGTTCCAATTCTAATATTAATAAGCTACGATTTTTCCATTATCTAGTATTGGAATACTCGACAAAGATGGTCTTTTATCCGATTTGCCCACTATTTCAGCGGAAATCTGTTGATGCCAGGCTAAGAAAGATCGGTAGGGTTTATGCTAGATACGCTGCTTTGCCATCATCAGGTAATATCTTCTGAAGATCCAGTTACTGCAATTACTAGCACATTAAATATGGTAATAGCAATTCCAGTCTGGGAGGCTTAACTGATATCCTTTACCCGAAAAATGTAAAGGTCGTTATGAAGAAAGGAGCACCAAAGGTCAGCGTCTTAGTTCCCCCGCTGCTTAGCCAGCCATCTCTGGTAGGCCGCTTTCCCTTTGCTAAACTCAGCGCCTGTCTCATAAAAATGGTGAGAGCCATCGTTTGCTTCTACGTTGAGGACGTAGTACAAGTAATCGGTTTGCGCAGGTTTAAGCGCCGCCTCGATCGCCGTTTTGCTAGCAGAACTGATTGGGCCGGGAGGTAGACCATATATCTTGCGGGTGTTGTACGGATGATCGATTTCAACATCACTCTTGTGAATAATACCATCCCAGCGGCCGAGTAATTTGGCAATGTATACATTCGTGGCATCGATGCCCAATTGGATGCCGCCTTTGAGCCGATTGTAAATGACTGAAGCCACCAGTTTGCGCTCAGCATCTACCTTAGATTCGTTTTCAATGAGGCTGGCGATGATGATGATTTCATGCTTTGTTTTCCCCGTTTTTTGGACTAAGGCGTCCCATTCCGGTTCCCAAATCGATTTAAACTGCTGCACCATTTTCGTGATGACGGATTTGGGTTGCTCATCCAACTCAAATTCGTAGGTAGTGGGATATAAGAAACCTTCAAGATTAGTGGCGGTAGGATCAATATCTCGGATTAGGCTGACATCATCCATCATGGCCAAAACCTCCTGTTCTGTTACCTTTGGTTCTCCTGGGAACTCTTTGGCAATACGGCTAGCGATCTCAAAGCGCGTCCAGCCCTCAGGGATAGTCAGTGTCTTGGTACGTTTCTTTCCGTCCTCTAATTGCTCTAAAACTTCCAAAGGACTTATGGGAGAGGGGAATAAATAATCTCCTGCTTCCAGCTTGGCATTCGGATCAAAGAGCCGCAAATAGATCTTGGTAGCTAAAGGAGCTTGTAGTACCTGCTGATCCTCTAAGCGTTCGAGGATGGTATATGAAGCCAGACCTTGCTCAATGGTGATGTATTGCTCAGCATTACTATGACTTACTGGAGTATGCAATGCATTATACAACCAATAAGCAACCCCTCCCGTAATTAGGGCCGCCAATAAGAATAGTGCCAATAGCCAGCGGACGAATTTCATACCCGATTCATGTTTTGAAGTGAAGCGAAATTAATATAAAACTGCAATCCAGTCATCAATATTTGAAAATGGGAGAAATGAAAAGGTAAAATTAAGGATTAGAATGGACTTGGTCACAAAGGTAAATAGATGATGAAGTAGTAGATTGACTCCTGTGCGAGCAGCAGCAGAAACATTGAGAAGGAAAATACTGAAATACTATCCAGTGGCTGATCCTCGCCTTTCATTTAGCACATACTAATTTCATTAAGAGTTAATTATTTCTTGCTATGCATAGTACTTCTATGTATATTTGTATTGGTATCTAACAAATACAGCATGAGCAAACTTTCAAAGGATCTTACTGCGGCCTCATCTATCCCACTAATCCTTTCAATATTGGATCAAGGGGAAAGCTATGGTTATGAGATTATTCAACAAGTTTCTTTACTATCAAAGGGCACCGTTCAATGGAAAGATGGGATGCTTTATCCTGTATTGCACAAAATGGAAAAACGGGGTTTGGTCACATCTAGTTGGAAAACAGTAGAGGGCCGCAGAAAAAGAAAATACTACACGATATCAGACAAGGGAAAGCAGCAGTTGGTGAAAGATCAGACTTCTTGGAATTTAGTTACTTCAATGTTTGACCAATTATGGAATCACGGCAAAGTTTCAATGTAGACCATGCTATTAAGCAATGGCTATTTCCACTTCGATCAAGTGGAGTGTTTACCAAAGATAATCTGCAAGAGTTAGCTTGTCATGTGAGGGATTCATATGATAGTTCGGCTTTTTCTGGCCTCTCAGAGGAAATACGTTTTCAAAATACCGTCCAACAGTTCGGAAGTAGAACGGACCTAATAGTAGAATACAAAAAAAACAATCAGTCTTCTATCGCAAAGGAATACTGTTTATATCTACTAATGGGAGCAATCGGTTCTTTTGGGCTATTCATGATCATGAAATTATGCTTTGCAATTTTATGTAAGGCGAGTATATATGCCGGACTTAGTAGAAGTAACTTGGCATTGGTGACTTGGGGAAGTGCCATACTGATATACGCATTCTGGACCTATCAAGGATGGATTTTTTTTAAAACTGCCAATAAACCAAGGAAGTTTATTAGCTCAAAAATCTTCAGGGTTTCACGGCAGCCAGTACTAATGATTGCTGGATTTCTTACTCTAGTTTATGTCAGTCACATGTTCTTAAGTAACTGGATGCGACATACCAGTAATGCACATATTCCTGATCTACAGCTTGTTTCTGTATATCAAGATGTTCGCTTAATTTTCTTAACAGGAATTCCTGTTTGGTGGCTGTTTATATTGCTGGCCTGGTCTGTTTGGCTTTATGGTCACTCTACTAAATTAAATAATGCCCGTTTGTTCCGTAATAACAAAAGTGTGAGCTTCTTAGCTGGAGGCATAATTGCATTATTGTCTTTCATCTTGTTTACCCAAACCAAAACTGGGATTCCAATGCTTTTCCTGTCTTTAGACCTTAGTCAAGATGTCGGCAATTTTATCCTTCAATGCCTGTTTACTAGTGTGGTCTTATTTCCGTTCATTCTCTATGGGATTTGCCATTTTTATCCCCAGTCGATCGTTAAAATATGGCATCTTGAAGTATCGTCCAAAGTCTATAAATATCTGACCTTAGCCGTACTTGCCACATTATTGCTATACTTTGCAAATCTCTATGTATTCACGTGGATTAAGGGGCATAAAGATATACTCTCACAGATTCTTAATGCTAGATATAAACAGTACTCTAGTCTACTTATCATTTTTTGGCTGAGCCTGTTGATTTTGCCTGTAACCGAATATAGTAGGCGTTCTAAAAAAGGATATCTGATTGAAACTGAAGCTTCATAAAAAGAAGCAATATTTCTAGGATACATTTTCGGATAAATTGCACCGTCCGATCAAATAAATTGGATCTCATAATAGTTTTTTCCGCCTCTGTGTCGCAGATTAGGAAAACCACTACTTATTTTTCCTTCAGCAGCTTTTCCAAGGTTCCTTCTAGATCCTCAAGTCCTCCTCTTGCCATAATAATGTCTTGAGGGTCAATCAAAAAATAGGTGGGATATCCAGTCACATAGTATTCATTGGTTATTTTCGTATACTCTTCCCCGTACAATTTAAAATAAACCTGTTCTCATTCTAAGGAGGCTTCTTCTTTATAGTTACTGACTCGGTCAGCATAGCTGTCCATGGCAATTCCAACTAGACTGATATTCCTTTTTTCAAATCTATCGTTCCAGTATCTTAACTCAGGATGATCCGTTTTGCAGGGCCCACACCAGGTTCCCCAAAATTCGAGCATAACATCGAAAAAGATAATCGATTGACCAATATGAATCGATTGCCCCAGTTGTATGCTTGGGTAGACTACTTGCTTGGGGGTATAGCACCGTTCTGTATCCACTTTGCGGCAGCGGGTAGTAGTCGATCAAGATTACGATGCTTTGGGTTTGCAGGTCGATACGGTAAGAGCTATGCGATTCAATGATAGTACTAAGAACAATTGGAAAGTGACACAAATAATTGATCATGACAGATAGTAAGCATGGGCTTATTCCTACTTGTTACCAGCCTTCTTCTTTAATTTCGGTACAATAAAATCTTGAAGTAGGGTATTCGTATTGTAGTTTTCTCCTACATAAACTACGACGGAATTTAGTTCGGGTAATACCGCAACGATTTTTGTTGATGGGGGGTAACTGCCACGAAACAAGAAACACTCAGTCCCTATGTTTTTTGGAATCCAAACCTGGTAGCCATAGTCGTATTTGTCATTTGCCACTACATGTTTGCTTGACATATTTGAAACCCATTCTTCGGGTACAATCTGCAAATCCTTCCATTTCCCTTTGTTGAGTAATAAATAACCCAATTTGGCCATGTCATGCATTTTAAGGTGGAGCCCCCAACCCGCTTTAGGAACGCCATTTATAGTACTATCCCATTTGAGTTCTGAAATCCCTAATGGCTTGAACAAGTTCTCTCTAGCAAATGCCATCAAACCTTCTTCTGTCTGCTTGTGTAGGATGGTTGAAACGACCTGAGACCCCCCACTGTTGTAGTGAAAATTTTCGCCAGGAGGTCCGGTAACTTTACGCTGGAATACATATTTAGCCCAATCATTTGTGTTTGACATTTGGATCACGTCACTGGCATCGATTCCCCCCTTCCAATCCAATCCACTACTCATCGAAAGAAAATGTTTAACCTTTATTTTTTGAATTAGTGAATCATCGACAGTGTATTCAGGAAAATAATCAATGGCTGCCCTATTTTCGTTACCGGCAAATTGCTCTTTGAATACAGCACCAAACAACATGGAAATAACTGTCTTGGTGCAAGAATTTATATGTATTACGCTGTCTTTGGAATACGGTTCTTGATAATGCTCGAATGCAATTTTTCCATTGTTTACAATCAATAAGGAATATTTTCCTGGAAAGGAGTCAACCACCGGTTTAAAGAGGGAAGCATCGTCTATGGTATCGTATTCCCAACTTGGTGTGGGCCAATTTTTCGAACTTTTCTTAACAGCTGTCGATGATTCCACCGTGCTGTTCTTGCTTGTACAGGAAACGATAAATGACAAGACTAAAATTGCCAAGGTAACATGTCTCATTTTCTTATTCTCTTGCTGGTAACATCTATATATACCGTATAAAATAGCAGATGGCTAGCTGTAAAAGTAGGAAATTTCCTTATCCAACCGGAGAGGGTTGGAGGGTTAGTCATCTTTCGTTGCAGCTGGGGAGGAAACACTTTCCTTCGCTCCCCATCACTCCTCTCGAATACAATCCAAAGGATTGGCCAGGGCAGACTTCATCGATTCCATACTCACCGTTAAAAAGGCGAGCAGCAGCACCAATAGACTAGCGACCGCAAATACCCACCACTGCATATCAATGCGATAAGTAAAGCTTTGGAGCCACTGATCCGTAAAGTACCAGGCTAAGGGAACGGATAGAAGGACAGCTAGGCCGATTAGTTTGAGGAAATCTTTCGACATCATTGTTACAATGCCGCTGACTGAAGCACCGAGCACCTTCCGAATGCCGATTTCCTTGGTGCGTTGTACGGCAGCGTGGGTGGCTAGGCCCCAAAGTCCCAGGCAGGAGATAAGAATGGCTATGCCAGCGAATAATTGAAAGAAGCTCAGCAATTGGCTTTCGCTTTCGTAATGTGAGGCCAGTTTATCATCCAGAAATTCATAATCGTAGTACTGTTGGGGAAAAGCTTTTTGCCAGGCCGCTTGGATGCTGGCCAGTGTTTGTGGCATATTGCTATTGGCTTTGACTTTAATACAAACACTTTCGTAAAAGCCATTTTGTTGAAAAATCACGACGGGCTCTACGGGATCATGTAGGGAATTGGTGGAAAAGTCCTTGACCACGCCCACAATTTCTGGCTGCCAGCCATTCCAACCTATTTTGAAGCGCTTGCCGATGGCCTCGTCGGAAGCTCCAAGGCCTAGGACCTTGATCAAGTTTTCATTAACAATCGCTTTGGGGAAGCGTTGATCGCGGGGGAGGGAGAGTAGGCCGGCACTGGTATCTCTAGCCTCGAAGTAGCGGCCAGCTATTAATTGGAAATCGAATAATTTGGGGTATTGTTCATCACCGAATACCATATTGACCGTCTGGGGAGTGGGATCATCCGATCTATACATATGGGTTTTATTGTGGCGAATTCCGCTGGGCGGGGTACTCATAAAGGAGAAGTGCTTTATCTCATCCATTTGCGTCAGTTCGCTGGCTAAGACATCATATTTTGAAGCATCTGGTGCCTTCACCAGCAAAATGTTATCGCGGTCAAAGCCCAGGCTTTGGTTATAAAAGAGGGTCAGCTGTTGGGCAATGAAGAACAGGGCGATAAACATCGCACCCGATACCGTAAATTGGATGGTGACAAGAGCTTTGGATAGGAAATTAGAACTCCTGCCCGTGGATGTCCAGCTTCCCTTCAGAGCGGTAACAGGCTGGAATTTGGAGATCAGCCATGCGGGATAAATTCCAGTTAATAGGGCCGTAAGTAGTACGCCACCGATGAAGATGCTGATTCCCGTAGGATTGAGCAGGTACCACAGAGAGATGTCTTTGTCTAAACTTTGGTTGAGGTATCCCAAGGAGTAATAGGTGATTCCTAATGCCAGTACTGAGGCGATCGAGACCAGTATCAATGCTTCGATCACGAATTGTGATAGGAGATGACTGCGAGCCGCACCGATTGTTTTCCGTATCGCGACTTCTTTGGCGCGAGTCAGGGCCTGTGCGGTGGATAAATTAACGAAATTGATTGAGGCTAATAGCAAGACAATAATGCCTACGACTGCAAAGAACCACAGCCAACGAGGGTTGATGGCTTGTACCCATTGGCCACCGCCGGCATACTTAGGCTCCAGGTGAATATGGGATAAGGCTTGTAACTCGCCGCGTGATTTTTCCAGGCTTTCGGGGTCGGTATTTGCATACTTATCGTAAACGGCTTGAATCGGAGTCTCCAAGGACTCAGGTGTCACTCCCTCCTGCAAGGCCACATAGGTAGAAGCGCCGAAGGTGAAGGTCCACTGATTTAGATTGAAGCCCATATACTCCGGTGTAACCAAATAAGAAATAAGCATGGAGGCCGCTAAATGAGTGTTATTCGGCAAATCCTTCATAATACCTGCTACGGTAATCGTCTGCCTGCCATCATAGGTGAGCGTCTTGCCCATAGGATCCTCTTGACCAAAAAACTTTTTAGCGGTAGATGCAGTCAATATCGCTTGCCAAGGTTGGCGGAGTGCCTGGCGGGCATCTCCTTCGATGAGGTCAAAGTCAAAAACATCAATAATATCCGATTCTGCCAATAGAATTCCTTCTTGCTGGAACAATTTGCCTGTAGCTACTTCAATGGTTTGGGCTTCCTGCGGGTATACACTAGCCACGGCTTCTATGCCGCTTACTTCCTCTCTTAAAGCCTTGGCTAAGGGAGCTGGCGCGGCGTATTTGTACTTGATTCCGTAGCTCGGAGCCTCCTTTACTTCATTAATTCGATAAATCCGATCTGCCTTCTGATGGTAGGAGTCAAAACTCAGCTCATAGGCTAAGAAAAGGCCTATGACTAGGCAGGTGGACAGGCCTAAGGTGAGGCCTAGGAGGTTTAGGTAGGTGTATTTCTTTTGCCGGATAAGGCGTCGAACAATGAATTTCAAATTATTCATAATCATAACGAGCAGGTGTTTGAGTTGGAAATTCGATCCACTCATTTTAGCAGACCGTAATGCCAACGGCAAGTTATGACTACTTTTGTAGTAAGTCAACTATTTTTGTAGTTGATTGACGTTTTTTGTAGTTTTTTATACTCTGGTAAGCTAGAAAATAATCTAGGAAGTTTATTTATTCAGCCGCTTGGCCACCTCAAATTCCTATCAGGACATATTTTGCTAGAAATGAAGAGGACAACAAAGATGAACCAACTCAACTTTCTTGCAACCTAGGTTCGGGTTCGAATTTCTCTTTTGATTTTACTTAGGAATTCATGGGTGATTCCTAGATAACTGGCTATTTGCCGGTCGGTTAGTTTCGAGCTGATTTCAGGGTAAGTATTGATGAAATGATGGTAACGCTCTTTGGCAGTGAGGCAATGGTTTCGGATGAGCCTCCGCTGCCAGGCGACCAAGGCTTTTTGAAACATGCCCCGGAAGAGTTTTTCCACAATGGGTACTTCCTGATATAGAGACTGCTTATCTGACTGGCTAATGAGCAGCACTTTACTGGTTTCTAAGGCCTGAATATTCAAATCGGACGGCCTGCGGTTCATAAAACTATCGATATCCATCAACCACCAATCCCGTACGGAGAAGTGCAAGATATTTTCTCTACCCGCTTCATCGATGATAAAAGTTCGAAAACACCCTTCTAGCACAAAGCCTTCAAAGTTGCAAATTTGCCCATGCCTAAGGAGAAACGTTCCTTTTTCAACGGTCTGAGGTTGGAAACAAGCACAAATAGCTTCCAGGTCTGCCTCAGGAATCTGTATAATCCCTCTGATGTGTTCTTTTAGTCGATCTTGTGGCATGTGCTCAGCAATAGATTAGTGATTACTGTAAGTTCGAAAGGATCAAAAGGAGATCCATTCCCTACCGTCGTACGCGACATTCATTTGTTTCTTAATTCCTCAATTTCCTTATCAGAAAGATGAGTTGCTTTCAAAAAATTATAAGCCTGTCGTGCAATAAATCTGTTTTCATTGTTCAAAATTTCGGCTACGACTTCAATGGTTGCCTCGTCCTTGATGGCGTGTTTCGTATACAACTTTAGGAGATCCCCAAGTTGTTTCCCATTCAAGCTAACTAATAGTTTTCTGGAGCTTATGACCAATTCTGAGTGCAAGAAGGGGGCTTTCATTAATTTCTCAATAATCATCCTTTGAATGCTATGATCGGCATTTTCATAAATAGAGAATAAGTCAGATTGTAACTTATTGGAATCAAGATGTGAGGGTTTGATAGCGTTTAGTGCCGAATAGGCTAGAAAAAAATCATCCCCAGCAATGATCTCTCGGAGTGTGTTGGTGAGCTTTTCGGTTAAAGCGCTATTGGGTCTGATCTTGTCTAAAACCCAAACCTGATCACTTTGATCCGGACTCTTTAAGATCAGGTCGATTAAATCAGGTGATAGCAACTTTGCTGTATTTCGGGCCACAAAATCCTGCGTAGGCCCATGTACAATGTTCCATAAGGTGTAAGTAGTATATGCAGCTCCTTTTACTACCATTTGAGAGACATCCTTTGTAGTGGCTCCTGAAACTCCATCTATTGAATCTAATGCAGGGGCTGGAACCTCTATTAACTTTTCGAACGAAATTTGACCTAGCGGTAAATCGGGATTAGCCAATAGATCGTTTAGCCTTTCATACTCATCATCAGAAAACGGTTGATGGTCACGCTTACTGAGAAACTCTCCCTTCGGTAAGTCAAAACCCAGGTATCGCCCGGTGATATTCCAGTAGACGGAAACCCGCAAAAGACGACATTCATTATCAAAGCAAACATCCGTTGTAATGTCCTTAAAATAATACAAGGGGGTGTTACTTTCCTTACTCTTTACGAAAAAGAGGGGATCTTCACTCAGAGTATCTCTAAAGGTAATAATCGATGTTTGCTGAGTCTCGTGATCGGCAGTTATTGTAGCTTTTTTTGAATAACTCAACTTATCATGATCAGACCATGAGAAGTTGAAAAGGCTCCACAGGAAAAAGCCAGTGGCTACGGCAAAATAATTGAGTTCAGATAAAATCATGATGGTACAATTGCGCCATGTTCCTTTAGTAACTGCTTGATATCATTGATGGGGATTTCACTGGGGGTGCTTCCCTGTTTATGAGCCAATACCGCCGCCGCGGCAGCCGCTTGTCCCATTCCCATGCAAGAGGCTTGTACACGCAAAGCAGAATTAGCTAATCTATCACTGCTTACGCATCGACCTGCGACTAGAAAATTCTTACTTTTTTGGGGGATCAAAGATCGCAGCGGAATGCTGGCTACAATATTGGGTTTCAGAAATTCCTGATAGATGGATTTGCCTTCTCTATGTAGATCAATAGGATAAAATGAGTAGGATAAGGAATCTTCGAACAACCTTCCTTCGACATAATCCAAGTGGGTCATTTTGTAAATGCCCTCAATTCTATAGGTTTCCCTAACGGCCGTTTCTGTTTTTAAATGCACCAGCTTCACGTTTTCACAGCCAGGAAATGACCTAAGTTCACGGACTAGTTTCAGTAATGTTGACCGCCCTTGTTGATTCGCAATGGTGTGGGATTCGGAAGTGGTAGAATCGGCGCCTGGTACATACACATAGCTATAAGGTACGAAGGTATGTTCCCTACTCGTCTTGGTTTGATGTTCCAGCATATTTTGCCTCAAAACCCGATGGTATTGCTTGGGAATTTTCGCTAGATCGAGGGCCTCGTAATTATATCCACTAATTCGAAAGACCAGTGACCCTGGCTGTGTATCGGCTTCTCTTAAAACATTAAAACCAGCCATGGAGGCAATTAAGGCATTACCTGTACAGTCAATGATCTGATCACAGATGATCTGTGTTTTTGTTCCTTTTCCAACCGTTTCTACCGACCATTTCCCCTCTTTAAATTCAAGCTGGTGTGGTGTTTCGTAGTAACGGATGTTTACGTCGGCCTCTAGGCATTTTTCTTCCGCGAGTAGGGTGTATAAGGAGGCATTTACAGTGACTTGATGCTTCCAATGTCGGTCGGGCAAAAGGGAAAAATTAGGCAATGTATCACCATTGAGCTGGACACAATCCATAACCAGTTCCCATCCAATTCCTCCAATGATCTGTTTACCCCAGGCATGAAATATGCCCGGGAATGCAACGCCGCCGGTAGTTGTAGTGCCACCAAGTTGACTCCCACTCTCAATGAGAATAGTTCGAGCGCCTGCCCGGCCAGCTTGGATAGCGGCTATAGTTCCTGCGGTGCCACCACCTACGACGAGGATATCGGTCTCCAATTGTTGTTGCTTGACGGAGTAAGGTGCTGCCAAAACCTCGCTCTTTGCCAGCGTCGGTGCGGCTATCCCGAGCGAAATAGCACCCAGTGACTTCAGCATTGATCTTCTCTCCATCTTTTCCATAGTGGGTTGATTTTTTTGATTCAGTTTCTGAACTAATTTAAGACAACAAATTGAGTTCAACCTTTAAACACGGAGTATCTATGTCAAATCCAAGCCCTTCCGTCTAAACAATATCCACTGAAACAGGCCCCTGGCAATCATAAAAACCAAGAGCGCTAACCACAGACCATGGTTCCCATAAGTTTGTTGGAAAAGATAATAAATAGCAAAATAAACTGCTAGGGCGAGAATCATGCTGTTACGCATAGCCTTGGCGGCCGTGAGTCCAATGAAAACGCCATCCCAGATATAACAGGGCGTGCTTAGCACCGGGAAGATTATCATCCAGATAAGAAAAGGTCTGGCCACCTCTAACACATCCGGCTTATTGGTAAATAATTGTAGAATAGAGTCCCCTAGTAGTCCGTATACTAAGGCATATGTAGCAGCCAAGCCCATTCCCCACCAAAAGGATAGGGCAATGGCTCTGGACGTCTTCGGACGGTCAGCAGCCCCCGCATATTTACCCACCAAACTCTCTGCCGCAAAGGCAAAACCATCGACTCCGTAGGACATCCAATTCAAGAATTGTAAGAGAATTACGTTGGCGGCGAGGATCAGGGCGCCCTCCTGAGAGGATTGGCTGTAAAAGAAACCAAAGGCCAGGGTAAGACAAAAGGTGCGAAGGAAAATATCGGCATTTAAGCTTAAAAAAGCCTTTAACTCACTCCAAAGCAAAAGGGCCTTCCTGCTGAAGTGGTTTAGGAATTTGCTATAGCGCCCCAGAAAGAGGAGAGCCGCTACAAGTAACCCCATGTATTGGGCGACGACGGTTCCATAGGCCACACCTGCTGTCTCCATTCCATACTCCCGCACCAAAATCCAACTCACTACAATGTTCGTTACGTTGACCACCAGGGTCAGGATGAGGGGAAAAATGGCGTTTTGCATGCCGAAAAACCAGCCTAGTATTGCATAAGAAGCCAAAGTAGCTGGGGCCGCCCAAACCCGGATATAGAAATAGTCCTCTACCAACGGCCGCTGTTCTTCTGAAATATTGAGTAAGTACATGGCAGCCTCGCCAAGTGGATATTGTAACAGTAAGATTAGAGTGGCCAAGATCAAGACGACGAGCATTCCTCTGCCAAGAGTCGTCATAATGGCTGCGTCATCCTGTCGACCATAAGCCTGAGCCGTGATACCTGTGGTGCCCATGCGAAGGAAACCAAAGTTCCAATAGATGAAGTTGAAAATCATCGATCCTACCCCCACCGCACCAATGTGCAAGGC
>JAHQWA010000503.1 GCA_019634045.1 Saprospiraceae bacterium | reverse complement strand
GTGAGGATATGTTCTGCTACAATCCCGATGGCATAAAAGGAATAGATGCCCAAGAAGTACCAGCGAAAGGGACTTGCCGCTGCAGCCCAGTAGCGGACCATTTCCTTGAATTGTTGAAAAACGCCGTCTTCTGCTTTAGGTAAGGATTGGGTGCTCATGATTTGTCGGATAATTTGGAAAGGTTCTCATTGCAATGCATGATGGATAACCCGAAATAGGACAAAAGAATTCCCTAAGAAGTTGTTTGAGTTTATCTTTTGAGATTTATTATAGGTCTATTTTTTGCCAATAGAGGTTCTTTTTGCGAATAATAGCTAGTGGCTCAAAAAGTGTAAGCTCAAAAACTTGCTAAGCCGGTTGAGTCATCTACTCAAGCACAACGCAGCAAACAGTTTTTTGCCGGGCTTCCCACTCTCAGAAATGGCTACATCTATATTTTAGATGAGCTAATGACGAGCTTAGGAGAAAGTTCGCTGCTCCGTAGCCGATGGAGAGAATTTAAGCGATAGGCTTGATATAAACGGGACTATTCTGCTAAATATGGAGATTCACGGGGATTATTTATCTTAATGGGGAAATTCGGGTTTGATTCATCCGAAATTTTCACCTCTTACTCACCATCCAGTAATTAAACACGGGGAACTCGAATCCATCCTCACATGTCAATGTGTTATTAGTAAATAACGGCAAGAATGACTAAGCAAGAAAAAACTGAATTACAGAAACTGATTGGAAAAGGGCAAGCTGAGGAGGCTATTGAAAAGCTATTGGTGATGCCAATGCATGCTAGTAGGAAAAAGGAAATTATTGCCTTAAGTGCTAGATACCGAAAACTAAAGCAGCGCAACAGATCAGGCTTGCTCACATTTCAAGATCTCAATATCACGGAGAATCAGATACAGCACAGTTTATTGGAATTTATTCAGGAACCTTTGGATCAACCTCTTTCCAAGGAGCGCAGTATTGACCAGCTTTACCCTAAGCGGCCCATCTTATGGAAATACCTGATCCTTAGCACGCTAGTACTAGTTGCCTTCGCCAGCCTGGCGCAACTTCTAAATATCGTACAGGTTTGGCCGCAAGCGTCAACACCTCTTCAACTCACCGTTTTTGTAACGGATACCAAAGGCAATCCCGTCTTACAGCAAGAAGGACGACTACATATACCGATAGGGAACCGTGCTTTGAATGAGGTCATTGGAGAGAATGGCAGAACAAATTTTGGAGATATAGCGCTCGGGAATAAAGGCGATTCAATTGTCATTGGATTAGAGGCCGAGGGCTGGGAGATCGTCGATGGAAAAAACACCTTCAAATTTACGGGCGAACCTATCCAGTTAATAGTTAAGAGAGACAATAGCTTGGGTACCATTAAGGGGATAGTACAGACAAGAGATGGACAAGCTGCTATTCCTAATGCCTTAGTCAGAATTAACACAGATACGCTCATTCGAACGGATTCGTTCGGGGTTTTCAAGATTATTTTGCCCCCCTCAATGAGCGTTAAACGAGTGGAGGATCGCTATTTATTGACAGTCTCAAGAACAGGCTTCGAAACCGCAACAGAATATTATTCTCCTCGATCATCAGATGCAGACATTAGGTTGATAAAGACGAATTAATAAGGAATCGATGCATTCCATGTAGTGATCCGAAGTTTTGCCAGAGTCCTGTCCATGCCTAACTTTGGATCGATATCTCATATTCAAGTAAATTCTACTTCGTAGACTCCTGATTTGTTATCTATTGTCGACTTTGATTCCAATTTCTAATGGGACATTTTCTGTTTTCAATACACTATTAATTGAAGCCTTTAGTACAATTGTAATAAATGTAAGCGCTCCCTTTTTTGGGCTTCGATATTGACAGCTCTCCAAACCCCAAAAATGCAGACGAGGTCCACTGGATCTTTATTGCCCTTCAGCTGGATTAGAAAACGCTGATGAAGGCAACCTCAAGGAAGACCATGTAAATTGATACTCAACATCTATTCCCCAATATGGCAGAAAAGTCTTTTCTGCCCTAAACCCTTTTGAATCATGAAAACCCTACTTCTACACTTATGCATCACACTGCTAACTTGTCTTAGCCTTTTAGGGCAACAAAATCAAGCTTTTCGCGGTAAAGTCTTATATCTAAATAGTGGAGGCCAACCAGCCGTTGGCGTTCAAGTTTCTGGGAAAGCTCCCAATGAAGCAACTGCTAACACCGTATATACGACAGCTGCTGGAGACTTTTCTTTGCTGTTTCCATGGGCCAAGAATGGTCAACGGCTTGAAATTCAGGTTGGAAATGATGATGCTAAAGGACAAGTCATTGAAGTGGTTAACCTTAAGGAAGTGGAACTGTGTAGAATGCCCGCGAAAGGGACAGATGTTTTTGAGGTGATTGTTTGCTTAAAAGGTATGCGAGAACGGATTGCGCAGCGTTACTATAAGATCATTCATCACTCTACTGAAAAGGAACTTGAGCGGCTAAGAAAAGAGGTGAAGCAAATGATATTGGCTAAAGAACAGGACTATAACCTTATAGGAGAATTGACCGAAAAGATTACGAAGCTGCAACAACGAGCTGACTCCATCTCAATCTACAGGGAAGCTTACCGGCTAGCTTCAATCAATAAAGACAATGCGAATGCCAGGATGCTAAAGTATTTGGAGCTTTTGGAGAAGGGAGAATCTATTAAGGAAGCTTTAAAGGTATTGGATCAGGAAAAGGCAGCTCAAGAAATTGAAGAGGATGTGCTTTCCTTCGAGGCTGCGATGGAGGAACTGCGTACAAAAGCCAAAGGTTCGTTTTTACAAGCTAACTACCAAGACGCTGTGGCTTGCTATCGTTCAATGATCAAGTATAGTGCCACACTAGGGATTGATCCCTTGACAATTGCTGTTTATGAAAATGAACTGGCTAGAGCCTTGTCCTTTGCTGGTGAGCGTAGAGAAGCACTTGCTATTCAAACAAGGACAATAAGAGTTATGGAAGCGCGCGAGGAAGTTCCTGGAGCGATTTATGCCAAGTCTTTAAACAATCTATCTTTTTATTTAAATGAAAATGGGAGATATGAAGAAGCGCTAGAATATAACCTCAAGGCACTAAAAATACTCCAAGCTCAATCGGATTCAATTGATCGCGATCCTTTATTTTCTCTTCTAAATTTTGGGAGATCTTTGATCGGAATGGGTCAATTCAAAGAGGCATTACCCTATTTTCAGCAGGCTCTACTGGTGGCAGAAGCACCGAGGAAAAGCGAGCAAGAAGAAATAGCTAAAATATATAGTCATCTAGGACTTACTTACCGTGAGCTTGGAGATTTCGAGGCTGCTTCCTCTTATAAGGAGAAAGCTTATGCCATCAATAAAGGGATTTATGGAGAACACCATCCTGAGACTGCCACCTCCTTAAGCGACCTCCAGCTTATCTACTATGAGTTGGGGCAATATGATACCGTGGTGGCAAACCTGGAAAAGATCATTCCTGTTCTGGAAGCTACAATTGGAACTGATCATATAGACATGGTAAGCTCTTATAATACTTTAGGACTCACCTATGCCGCACTTGGACAGTATAAAGCAGCAGATAATTATCTTGCTAAGGCTATGAAGATCCAGGAATTGGCTTTGGATTCAAATCATGCAGAATTAGCTGTTACCTACAACAATACGGGTATGCTTTACCAACAAAGTGGGCAGTATAGTTTGGCAACAAAATGGTTTGAAAAGACCATAGCTAGTTTGGAGGGAGCCAATTCTACTGACAATGCTTTCTTAGGTACGGCATACAATAATCTTTCTGCTGTCTACGAAAATCTTGGCCTATTTAATAAGGCTTTGGAAATGCAAATTCTTGCCATTAAACGTTTGAGCTCTACCCTTGGAGAGAATCATCCCAATCTGGCTGGGGCCTATTCTAATCTTAGTATTTTATATGTTAGGACAGGGAAGTTCAATGAAGCCTTGGCTTTTGTTGAGAAGGCGATTAACATCGATTCGAGTTACTTTGGGAGCACGGGCTTGTATCTTGCTTTTGATTATAGTGCCAAGGCTGGTGCGTTGAGGAGACTTGAACGAAATGAAGCTGCCCTTGAATTTGACCTAAAGGCCACAGCTATTTTCCAAAAACACTTAGGTAATACACACCCTAATTATGCCAAGCTACAGTCAAACCTAGGAAAGTCCTATGCAAAAACCGGGGACTTAGAAGCTGCTCAAAAAGCCTTTTTATTGTATGCAAAAGAAAATGCGGAATCGCCCAAGAATTTCCAAAACTGGCTTCTCTATTATGCAGTCAAAGGGGATGAAATGTCTGCTTTAGTCAATTTGGAAAAAGCCTTGGAACTCGGCTTCAATGATTTTGTATGGCTAAAGACTTGCAGTAGTCTGAAAAAGCTTCGTAAGACTGCTGCCTTCAAGACCTTGTTAATGGATGTGAAACAGTAAGTGCTAGCGCCTCAGTTATCCGGAGTTTTGCTTAAGCCATGGCTACGCCTAACTTCGGATAACCGCCTCCGCCTCCATCTCCACCAAATAGCCCTCCCCAATGATATCCGCTCGGATTAGGGTGTTGGCGGGCTGAATGTTCGCAAAGCGTAGGCCATGTGCTCGGGAGATGGGTTCCCAGTCATCCATGTTTTGGATATAGATTCGGGTCCGTACCACATCTTCTAAATTCCCTCCCAGGGATTGAATGGCTCCTTCTATTTTATCGATAATGAAATGTGCCTGTGCAGCTGGATCATTCCCTCCTATGAGTTTATCTCCGTGGGTAGCTGTAGTGCCTGAAACTAAGAGGCGATTGCCTTTGCGGATGGCGCGACTAAAGCCAGCTAGGTCTTCCCAAATGGTGCCACTGAGTGCTTGTTGTTTGCCGGCTCCCATGTCCTTGACCGGGTAGGGGGAGGGGAAATCGGTCAGATGGTGACTCAAATCTCCGGCGGCCGTGAGGAATGGTGGTTTTCGATATTCATCCCCGCAATCTCCTGGAATGGGATTAAACTGAGCGATGACATCTTCGATGGCCTGGCGGTTGGCATCGCTGAGTTCAAAGTTGAATAGGCGTAGATTGTCCTGAATATGCTCGGATTGGCCTAAGCGGGCTCCGATAATCACGCCGCCCACGGCGGCTTGTTCTAATATGAATTTCGTAGCGATATTGGCAATGGATGCTTGATGTTCATCTGCGATAGGACGCAGCCTTGCTAACAGTGTCTGGAGCTTATCCCAACCTCCCGCAACATCGAGGAAGCGCTTGTATTTCATTTGAGACCAAGTATCCATATTATCCACATTGCGTTCGGATTGCCCTAGCCATTTATCACTCAGTAAGCCGCCTGCCAAGGTTCCATAAGCCAACAGGTGAATGCCATATCTTTGGCATACCTCGCTTAGTTTTCCTGCTGCTCGTTGATCAAGTAAAGAGTAGGAAACTTGATTGGATACGACTTTAATGCCACTCGCGAGTACCATGTCTAAATGGGCAGCGTCGAAGTTGGTCAAGCCGAGGTGTCGAATGAGGCCTTCTTCCTGGAACTCTTGCAACCAATAAAGGTCATCGAGCCAGGCGGGGTCTGCGTAGTTCCAGGCGTGATACTGGAGGAGGTCAAGTTGTTCTTTTTGTAGACGTTGTAAGGACAACTCCACGGCTTTTCTTACGCTTGCTTTGCTACGTTCAGCCTGGACATCAGGAACCCATTTTGTGAAAAACTGACCTGTCTTTCCCAATGAGCTTTTACCAAAAATGCCAGCGATAAGTTCAGCCGATCCATAGTGATCGGCCATGTCGAAGGTCATCAAGCCTTCCTGGGTGTAAGCTTCCATATGGCTGGCAGCTTGCTCGAGGTCTAGAGCTTGTCCATCTCGCTCCATATCGGCGATCTGCCAGAGTCCCGTTAAGACACGGGATATCTTGAGATCAGGGGCGAGTTGTGTATATCTTTCTTGCATCTTGGTGTTTAGTGATTAGGGAGTTCTTTAAAGCTTGTCTTGATGTCGATACCTGCTTGTTTCAACTGGCGCGTCTTCCAGAAGAAAATCATGGAGGCTAACACTAGCACGAGTAGCCAAATCAAGCTTGGGCGGAAGTACCAAGCCGCTACCTCCGTTTGGAAATCTCGCCACGTATGTACACCGAGGAAAAGGGTGAGTAAAAGTACGCCGGGAATAGCGATGGCCAATTGCGCCGTTCTGGATTTGAAAATGCTAATCGTTTGGGCAATGGCGGGGTTATAGCGTGGAAGCCAAATGACGGTTAAACACATCAGTAGAAAATTGACCAGCATGGCGGTCACCATGATATCTATACCCAAAAAGAAGTCTCCGGCAAGGTGACTGCCCAATATTCCGACGGTCGCCATTCCTCCGCTAATCAGTATGGCTCCAAATGGCGTTTGATAGCGGGGGTGAATTCGGGCTACCTGCTTTGGGAAAATACCATCTTCCGCCCAGGCAAACATCAATCGAGATACAGATAATAGCATGGCTGGAAGATCATTAATCAAAGCAATGGCTGCACCCAGGGTAATGGCGATGGTCCAGCCCGGTGAAAGCACAAGCCCTAAAAGGCCCGGGGCTGAAATATCCCTTTGGGCGGCTTCCTCAGCTACGTAGGTCCAAGGTACAGCATGATAAACGGCGGAGGTGAAAATGAAGTAGTATACACTAACGGTACCGATGGCTAAGGTTATGGCAAGGGGTAAGTTTCGCTTTGGGTTGCGCGCCTCTCCACCAGCCTGCGCAATGGCATCAAAGCCGATAAAACTAGCAAATAGAATGGCGGAGGCGGATAGAAGAGTCATCAGTGGCAGGCTACTTTCTTTTTCGGGAAGGGTTCTACCCTCGCTTTCCAATAAGTGGGTAGCAAAATCGACCTGATCAAAACTAAATCCGGCAATGACCACAATCGCTCCTAGCCCAAACATGACAATCATAAGCGGGATCACAATCTTTTCATAGGAGCGGATTCCCAGCAAGTTTATCCCCACAAAGAACCAAAGTAGCAGCAGCGCCAAAATGACCCGAACGGAACCCTGGCCGAGCCAAGCACTCAAGCCCTGCCAGTCCAGGGCCTCGGCTATGTCCCGAAAGAAAGGAATGATAATATACGATATGACACCGATCGCTATTGATAAACCAAACCACTGCGAAAAACTGGCTATAAAGCCCAAGTAAGGATGCAAGCCTCGGCTGGCATAGAGATAACTTCCCCCCGCTCTGGGCATTGCCGTAGATAAAATAGCGTAGCAGATGGCCGCAAAAATAGCGGGCAAAGCAGCAAAGAGGAATGCGGGTAATACATTAGGCCCTATGCCCGGTACGTGTCGTTGGATCATGAAGGGCACAACGTAAATAGAAGCGCCCAGCATGGAACAGATACCGGTAGCAGCCAAACCGATTAGCCCTAGCTGGCGATTGAGGCCCTCGGAAGGAAGTGGTGTGTGGTCTTTTTTCATACCTATCTAGTTCAAAAGGTGTCAGTGGGCTTGAAGATAGCTATTGTAAGGGATTGCAGGTAGTGAATGTTAACTTCTTCTGAAAGGCAGGACTTATTCAGGCAAAATGTAAATTGTAATCCCTATTTCCTATTTGAATTTTCTTATCTTGAGAAGGAACTAATCCGTTCTCTTGTCATATTCAATTCTCGTCTCATTGATTTCATATAACACAAGCAGGGCTTTGTGCTTAGATCCTAGTCTTGATCTGTAGTGTATTCGTGCTACAGATCCGAAAGATTTAGTGGTCTGTGCATCTAGTCTGTTTATAATGAAAGACTTATGACTTCTATCAAGCGATTCGTTGTACAAACGACCTTGAGAGTGCTACAATTGGTGTTGGAAAACCAGAGGGATAAAGTTCCATTCTTGGCTAAACAATTTCTATTGAATTTGCCTAACGTTACTTTTCTCCAGATTGGAGCCAATGATGGGAAAACCGGAGACCTACTGTATGAATGTAAAAGGCAAAAAAAATGGCAAGGTGTGATGTTGGAACCTCAGTCGATGGTTTTTCAAGTGCTACAGGAAAATTTTCCCGAAGATCGATATATCCTCTTAAATGCCGCCATGTCCCATGTATCTGGATCCGCTACCTTATTTAAGATCAAGGATTCGGAGTCACGTTGGGCCAACGGCCTGGCTAGCTTTAAGAGGGAATCTATTCTGGCTCATTTTGAGAATGGATATATCGGAGGCAAGCTCAAGGAGGAGGGAATCAGCCTGGAAGAGGTAAAGAATTATAGTGACTGCATAGTGGAGGAGGAAGTTCAAACTATCTCTTTCCCTGAATTAGTTAGGCGTGCGTACTTTCCTGCTTACGATGCTCTACTAATTGATGTTGAAGGCTTCGATTTTGAAGTTTTGAAGATGGTGGAACTGGGAGATCCGACTTTGCAATTCGTCATTTTTGAGTTCAAACACTTAAGTCAATCCGATCGAAAATCTGCGGAGGACTTGCTGAAGAAGCACGACTTTATTACGATAAGTGGATGGTCAGATACCATAGGGATCCGAGGAGCTTCTTATCTCCAATGGAGTATCCTACTAAAGGGACTTTTTCAACAGTTTACCAAAGGTGTGAAATGGGGCGAATTCTCTCAATCTCAATCTTAATCTGATAAGCATAACCCATGAAAACTAAGCTTATACTCCTCATTATTATGCTATCTGCTGCCCAGGCTATGGCTCAGGAATTAAACAATGTTTTAAAGCAGAATTTCCAAGCCAACGGTCAAGTATTAGTGATAAATATTCGTCCAGAATTCAAGGGGACTTACTTTGTCGTCGCTGTTGTGAAAGCGAATCAAGTAGTGGCGAATCATGTCTATCAGGCACGCCCCGGACAGCAAGAAGTAGACCTGCGCTTAATGAAAGAATTTCGAGGACAGGTCGATTTTTTAGTGACGAACTTACCGGCAGCTGCTATTAGCCAAGCCATGGTGAGAAAGCCGTCCTTGCAGGAGGAATTTAGTCTTTTCTTTGCACCCAAGTCCTTTAGTCCAGGTACGGTCAATTTCTCCGAAGTCAAATTGTTTATGGGGATACCTTTGTATCTGTGGGCTTTGTTCATTGGCATCGGGAGTATGTTATCTCTTCGTTTCCTAGCCAAGCGTAATTGGAACACTGCACTCCTGGCTGGATTCTTGATAGGTTCGATTTTCTTTGATTTCAGCAGTATCTCTTCCCAGGTGTCGATTGTGAAAGATGTTGAAAGAAATTATCCCTATATCCAAGCAGTAGCGGGCACTCAGCAGTTTTTGGAAAAGGTAAAGCCACATTTACAAAATGAAAGTTGGGCTATTCGTGGGAGCTTTCCAGATGAATATCAAAAACTCTTTTTGCGGTATCAGTTAGCTGAAAACCCGTACCGATCCTATGATGAAGCCAAGCGGCCGTATCCTGATTTTCTAATTACCAATAATGCTAATGCCTTGGATGCTCAAGTTATTGAGCAAGGAGCCGTTTTTCAATTGCTTAAAATTCGGTAATATGATCGCCCTTCTTGTTTTCTTTGCGCATGTAGGAATCAGCTGGCTGCTAGGAAGAGGCCTTCTAGCCGTGTTTCGATCTACATCCTCCTCTTCGCCCTTTTATATCCAGCTCTTATTTGGACTATCAATGGAAACGATGCTGGTATTTCTGCTAATGATCAATAAAGTACCTCATCATCTGGCTTTTGCAATCACCGTAGCCGCTGCAGCGGTGTTGAACTTACCTGCTGTTGCCAAATTGAAGGAGGTTAAGGTGAATTTATCGCAGGTCTTATCTTCCTTTCGGAAGCAAGTGAAATCGCTGATTTGGTACGAGTATCTGCTGATTGTTCTACTATTCCAAAAGATGGGGATAGTACTTTGGCAATTGTATCGGATGCCAACCTTTTCTTCCGATGCGATTAAACATTGGTCGACACAAGCGAGAGCCATTTATGGGCAATGGAACTTCAGTTTAGATGCAGAAAATAGCAACTTTCTTGGTCGGCAGCTTCAGGTGGTGCTAGATTACCCCTTGCAATTGCCGATTTGGCGCGCCAATAGCGCTTTGCTCAATGGAGGTTGGAATGAATTTGTGTCTCGTAGCGATGGCCTTTTATTTTTCACCCTCTCTATCCTGATCACATATACTCTCGTAAAGCAGTTATCCGGAAAGCGCAGCTGGGGACTGGGAGCGGCTTACCTATTGGTTAGCCTCCCCTTGATGGTTTGGCATGGAGCAGCCGGCTACGCTGATATAGCTGTTGCTGTTTTTTTGATGGCAACTATCGCCAGTATTATACGTAAGGAATGGCTCTATTGTGGCCTTTGTATGGGGGGCGCTATATGGGCTAAAAATGACGGTTTTGCGGTCTACCTTCCTGGAATTACAGCTGGACTCCTGGTCTTTCTAGTATTTTCAAAATCAGAGAATCTCATTCAGCGCTTAAAACCGCTACAGCATTTTGCTACTGGACTTCTAATCGCAGTGCCATGGTTGGTTTTTCAATATATCTACTTTCAGTCTGTCGCCTTGAAATTGATTGCTCCCTTGAAAAATCTACTGGGGGAGTTACCAAAAGCAACGCTTGAATCTCCCACCTTGTTGGGCCAAGTCGGTCCCCGCTTTCAGGATTCCCCACCTTCCCATCAATTGTTTTGGGACTATGTATTCACAGGGCCCACACACGGTCTATTTTGGATCGGTATTAGCCTTGGGTTTCTGCTAGTGGCTAAACAATTATATAGGGTTGCGGAAGGGAAAGCCTTGCTTGTATTCTTTCTGCTAACGGCTTTCGTTATCTACTATATATTCACCTTTAGTCCAGCCTACGAGTATCTACTAATTCAGACTACGGTGCATCGCACTTTGCTGCAGTTTTCGGGTGCAGCTTTGCTGGTGGTGGCCTATGGGGTGAGTTTGTCGACGGTTGCCAAGCATACTTCTCCAGGGGCTAAATCATTGTAATTGGCAAGGTGGCCATAGTTCCTTGTTTTTCCGATAGCACCTTTCCTCACTATGCGTTTGATATCATAGATGCTCAATTTGATGGATAGATAATGGTCTCAAACTCCTCCACTATTCCCCAATCCTCAAATGGATAGACCTGCAGCAGCAAAATAGCAATCAGTTCCTCTTTCGGATCAATCCAAAAGGTGGTAGCAAAAAAGCCACCCCAGCTATAACTGCCAATCGAACGGGCTCTCGTCGTAGTGGCACTTTTGCTGCTCATAATTCCAAAGCCTAGACCCATATCCTCTTCTCCGCTTTCTAGGTGAGTGCTGGTCATTAGGTCTACTGTTTCTGCTCTCAGAATGCGTTGGCCATTGAGGGAGCCTCCATTGAGGAGCATTTGACAAAAAAGGTAGTAATCGTGTGCAGTGCAACTGAGGTCTGCTCCACCCGATAGATAGCGCCTGGCGCCACGGATCGGGTAGTGAATTAAAGGGTAATTGGTCGGCGTGATACCGGTGTCGCTGGACATGTAGACTTCCGTCAAACGGTCGGCCTTTTGCGCCGGCAGATAGAAATGGGTATCTTCCATGCCTAGTGGGGAGAATATCCTTTGTTGAAAAAAGGTATCCAAGGACACGCCTGACCAGAGCTCAACCAGGTAGCCCAGCACATCGCTATTTAGGCCATAGGTGAATCTTTCACCGGGTTCGTGCAGCAATGGCATTTGGGCAATTCGTTCTACATTGTCTTTTAGTAGAATATCTCTTTCCTCAAAACCTTCAGTAATGCCTGCCTTTTCGAAAACGGCCATTAGCTTTTCATCCTGAAACCCATAACCCATACCGGAGGAATGAGTGAATAATTGGCGAATCGTGATTTCTGACTGGGCGGGATGGGTGGTGAAGGTGGAGTCTGCTAGATCGATCTCATCTAGGATTTGGGGTTGGGCGAAGGCTGGGATGTGTTTTGAAAGTGGATCATCCAATTGGAACTTCCCTTCTTCAAATAGGATCATAGCGGCTACTGCTGTTATCGGTTTCGTCATAGAGGCGATGCGGAAGAGGTCGCTGGTACGTTGTTGCTTCCCTTCTTCTTTGTTGTTCTGGCCCCAGGCTTTGTGGTAAACGAGTTCTCCAGCTTCCGCCACAAGTGCGACGGCACCCGGGATTTTTTTTGCTAGGATAGCGGATTGCAATAGACTATCAAGGTTTGCTTCCGTTTCTTTTGAAAAAACTAAATTAGAATCGGAGGCAGGAGAGGGGTGTTGTTGGCAAGCCTCGAATATTAGGACTAGAAGGCAAAGTCTTAAACAAAGCATGATTTATTGTTGTGGTAGGTGTTCGGAAAGAATAGTTTGCATGGCTTCACTGTCTAGGTCTGTATCACCTAGTTCCTGTCTGAGCTGTTTTAATTGCCCTTTCATATCCACTATGACTTGGTGATACGTGGAATCTTCGTATGCATTATGCATTTCTTGAGGGTCATTTTGCAAGTCGAAAAACTCCCAAGTAGGAAGGGTAGGCGTTGTCGATGCAGCTGGCTTGTCAAGTCCCTGGCCATAGTAGAAGATTAATTTGTAGCGTTGATTGCGGATACCGAAATGAGCAGGCCGAATCTGCTCGTGTAGCCAGTATCGGTAATACATCTGTTGGCGCCAATCAGTGGGAGTATGACCTTGTAGGTTTGCTCTAAAACTCCGCCCCTGCATGCTATTGGGGGGAGGCAAATTAGCATAATCTGCAAAGAGCAAGGGGAAGTCAACATTCAATATGATATCAGCCAGGCGTTGCCCAGCAGGGATTTCTTTCGGATACCGAATGACGAAGGGCATACGCAAAGATTCTTCATACATCAGTCGCTTGTCAAAAAAACCGTGCTCCCCCATAAAGTAGCCTTGGTCGGAGGTGTAGATGACGACGGTGTTTTCAGCTAGCCCAGCTTCATCTAAATAATCCAATACCTTACCAATATTATCGTCGATTGCTGCTCCTGTTCGGAGCAAGTTCTTGGCAAACAATTGATAGATCTTCTTTCGAGCCGCTATAGAATCTAAACCCTCTGTAGAGAAGGGAAGACCCGGGGCACTGCCCCAATAGGATTGTGGGTTTGCTGTCCCATATACCATTCGCCTGCCAAGTTCCTCTAGAAATTGACCTGGAAAGGTCCGGTTATTGCCAGCCTTTGAGAAATTATATAAGGAAGCTGGTTCTGGTAGGTCGATATCCTGATAAAGCGTTGCGTGTCGTTCGGGGTATTCAAAGGGCCCATGTGTAGCCTTGAAATGCATCATGAGCATGAACGGCTGTTCCCCTGTTCTCTCCTGCAGCCACTGGACGGAGTGGTCGCCAATTACGTCTGCGGAATAGCCTGGGTACACCTTACCCCCTTGATTTTTATCTTCCCAGTCCGCCGCAGTTTTCAAGATGGGATCATCATATCGACCCTGCCCTGGCAATACAAGGAAATGATCAAATCCGCTGGGTTGCTGCTTCAAGTGCCACTTCCCAATAATAGCTGTTTCATAGCCAGCAGTTTGCAGTAGCTTTCCAATGTGCAAGCTGTCCGGGTTTAAGCCTTCCGATAAGGTGTAAATACCATTTCGATGGCTATACTGCCCCGTTAGTATCGAAGCCCTACTTGGGACGCAAATGGAATTAGTGCAAAAGGCATTATCAAGTACCGCCCCCTCCGCTGCTAACCTTTTGATATTGTCGTTCTTTGCAAAGTCCCGGTAAATGCTATCGTAGATACCCCAGGCTTGTGAGGTGTGGTCATCGGATAAGATGAAAACAATATTGGGCCTATCGTCATTGATTGTCGTAGGCTTACAGCTCGTCAAAATAAGTAGCAAAGGGAAGAAAAGGATCGTCTTTTTCAAGTTGATGGATTTGAATAATCAGTAAGTGAGGTTCCAAATATGACTGCTAGCAGTCAAAGCGTTGAACAAGGCCGTCATTCAATTTACAAATTTGTAGAAAAACTAAGTCTCGTATAGCAGATAATACTAAATTGGCACCAAAATCACACGACGACTGATCTCAATAAGCGCAAGAAGGATTTGCCTCTTCCTGAAGGCGTTATTTTGCATTTACCCACAAACACAATATATGATCAGACCTCGTGTATGGATTGTCGCCCTTTATCTCGCCTTCCCATTATTTTGGAGTTGTTCCCCGAAAGTATCCGATCACGTGACGAATACCGATCAAGTAAGTATGGAAGAAAAGATCAATGCACTGGCCGTGCAACAGTTCCAAAACGGATATAAGATTGCCTATAATAAGAGTAAGACTTTCGCTTTGGTCACTAAGTCCTTCAAGACGCGGAAAAATGAAGCCTTCTCGACCTTATCGCTCTTAATTTATGACGGAGCAGGCGAAGAGATCATTTTTCAAGAGACGATACCTAAGGCTAGTGCGAGTTGGATCAGCCAGGATGAAGTAGAAGTTAGCGTAGTATCCGGTATGCTGGCCGATGATAAGCAAGCCAAGCCCGGATTTATTTTTAATGTGCACGAAAAAAAGAAGAAAGCCCGCTAGCTCCCTACGAGGCTATCGCGTATAATCTATCATTAGCTAATTTGCCGACCTTCTTAAAGGTTTTAACCCAATATTATCAAACTATTGATTACGCTGGACCATTACATTTCAGTGAATCATTAAAATGCTAGAGCAAACCAAAATTTATGACTGCTAAAAACGCTTTATTCATCACATCCATAGGCCTTATCCTATGGCTCCTCTCTGCTTGCCAAACTCAAGAAAAACCTACCATCGTTACTTTAGAGAAGATACCGAATGTGCACAAACAACTGGAAGTGGACGACCCAAGAGAAGGTCCTCACAACTTTTTTGAACTGCACCATTTACTTCGGACACGAGCTGGAGATAAAGGACCTCGCTATGGGGTGAATTATAAGGAAAAAGCCTATCAAAGAGCGATGGCGCGCCGCCAGATAGAAAATAGAGGTAACACCGTTTTACCCTGGATTGAACGTGGCCCAGGAAATGTTGGCGGAAGAACCCGAGGACTTTGGGTCGATCCCAGCGATGCTTCTCATAAGACGTGGATCGTAGGCTCCGCTGGCGGGGGGCTATGGAAAACCTCAAACGCCGGAGAAAACTGGAGTATCGTCAGTGATGACTTCAGCAACTTAGGGGTAACAACTATTGCCGGTAGTCTCGCAGATCCATTGGTTATCTACGCGGGTACTGGCGAAGGTTTTAATACTAGAATGGTAAAAGGGAGTGGCGTTTGGAAGAGTATAGATGGAGGAACGACTTGGAATCTACTAAGTTCCACGACCGCTGAATCCGAGTTTGCCAATGTTATGAGAATCGTAGTGGATCCCACGGATGCCGATGTAGCATTGGTGGCAACGCGTATAGACCTTCGTAGAGATATCTCTGAGGACTCGCCGGAGATTGTAAGTCACCTCCTGAAAACGATCGATGGAGGAGAGAGCTGGGATGTCGTATACGAAACCACGGATACGGAGGCTGGTTTCTCAGCACCGGCCATTCAGCACATCGTAGCTGACCCGGATGATTTTAACATTCTCTACGCCTCCATTCGAAGCAGAGGGATCATCCGGTCTACTGATCGAGGGGAGACCTGGGAAACGGTCTTTGACGCAGATAACGGGAATATTGGGCGGATGGAATTAGCGGTTTCTCCTTCCTTCCCAGACTACGTGTATTTTGCTGCGGAATCCAATTCTGGTTCTCAGCTCTATCTTTCCAGAGATGGGGGGGATAATTGGAAAGAAGTGAGAGGTGGCTTTGGTAATTGGTTGTCCGGGCAGGGTTGGTATGACAATGCCATTGCGGTACATCCTTACGACTCTAGCCAAGTATTTGTGGCAGGAGCTGGTCCCATGCTAAATATTACAGTAGAGGTTGATACTTCAGCGCTTAGCAACGGTCACGGTGGAAGCTTTGTTCCGGTAACGGATGGTTACAGCCAATACCGAAATAGTTTTCCCGAAGCTAGAACTAAGGGCGTGCACGTAGATCACCATCAAATTCTCCTGATTCCTGTTGATGAAGAAACGGGCGAATTTTATCTCTTGAATGCCAATGATGGAGGACTAGCGTTTTCAGAGGATGGCGGAGATACCTTCACGCAAACTGGAGATACCTTCAAAGAAGAATTTACGGGTTTTGGACAATCTAGTATTATCTATCCTACCCAAAAGGGATATAACACCTCGCAATTTTATGGCGTGGATAAAATGAATGGCGCTAATCGCTACATCGGTGGTACTCAGGACAATGGTAGCTGGATTTCTCCGGAGAATCCGGATAGTCTTAGTGAATGGACAGATGCTCCAAGTGGCGATGGTTTTGAAGCGGCTTGGCATTATTTGGAGCCCAATAAAATCTTGGAATCTTCTCAGTTCAATAATGTATATAGAAGCCTCAATGGTGGACAAAGCTGGCAACCCTTAGACTTACCGGGAAACGGCCCATTTATCACTAGATTAGCCAACTCTAAGCAAGATCCGGATCTGGTATTTGCTATTAGTGATTTAGGTGTGCTTAGGTCCGATGATTTTGGAGGTAGTTGGGAAGTGATAGAGATGCCCAGTGAATGGGAGTTTAGACGATCAGGGAATCCAATTGAGGTTTCTTTGGCTAGTCCCAACGTCATTTGGACGGCTAATGAGATGTCGGAGGATCAAGGAATGGTGCTGAGTACGGATGGTGGCTTTTCCTTTTTTCCGACCAATGATTATTCAAGAGCTACACTCGGAGCCGTTTCGGGCATCGCTACGCATCCGACCAACAAGAATACCGCATTTGCCCTGTTTTCGATGGCCGATGGCCCAAAGGTGCTGAAAACAACGGACCTGGGACAGACTTGGGAAGATATTTCGGGCTTTGTGGGGAATATTGACGAAAGTACGAATGGCTTCCCTGATGTGGCTGTTTACAGCCTCTTAGTCATGCCTTTTGATACCAATCAGATTTGGGCGGGTACAGAAATAGGTTTGTTTGAAAGTTTGGATGGTGGGGATAGTTGGGCCTATTCAGATAGTGGCCTGCCTCCTGTTGGCATTTGGGAAATGAAAATCGTTAATGATGAAGTAGTACTAGCTACCCACGGTCGGGGGATATGGAGTGTAAGTCTGCCGGAATTGGAAGGTTATGAACCAATAGCAGCGCTGTTGGGGCCTAAGCTTCAAGTAAATTCGGAAGGTTTTGACGGATTGGTGCTTGGAGAAACACAATTGCGGTCTGCTTATGATTCTACCATCGTCAAAATAACGGCAGACGTGGGAGAGGGCTTGATACTGGAGGATCGCCAAGTGCTAGGACCAAATACTGATCCTGCTACAGAATCTTTTGAGTTTGACCTCAATATTCCTAATGATACCATTGTCAAGGGCAGAATAGAAGTCTTTTCCTATTTGGAAGGTGAATTCTTGAAGTCCTCTACGGAGACTTTCCTGTATGATGTAGATGAAGATGTAATCAGCAATTACGAGAATGATTTCGATCAAGGACAATCAGATTTTGCTCGCCTAGGTTTCAACACCTATATAGAATCGGGCTTTGATAATGCAGCTTTGCATTCCCCCCATCCTTATCCCGGACAGAATCAGGAGTTTATAGCGGTCTTTCAAAAACCAATTTTGATCGATCCTAATATCTCTATCTTGAGTTTCGATGAAATTGTCTTGGTTGAACCCGGCGATACCGACGATTTTACCTCTATTTTCTTCTACGACTTTGTTACTGTGGAAGGGACCACAGACCGGGGACAAAACTGGGTGACGATCGAAGGGTATGATTCTAGGTATGACCAATTGTGGTTTCAGGCTTATCAGCAAAATCGTAGCGGCTCCCCCGATCTTATCTTAAATCATGATATTAATCTACTGGAGCATTTCAACGCTGGGGAGGAGGTCTATTTGCGCTTCCGTCTAGTATCTGATCCCTTCGTAGAAGGTTGGGGTTGGATGATTGATAACCTCCAGTTGCAGTCGGAACCCACTACCAATACCCGAGATGAAGTAGAGGCATTATTTTCAGTTCGCAATTTTCCCAACCCATTCCAACGAGCTACCACCTTGGAGTACACTTTATTGGAACGCAGCCCCGTCCAGATCAATCTCTTCAATAGCAGTGGACAGCTGGTTCAAGCACTGCTACAAGAGCATCAAGCCGCCGGAATGCACACCTACCGCGTAAATACTAGTCAATTACCGGCTGGGACCTATTATTGTCGATTCCAGGCTGGTGATCAATTGCGTACGCTAAAGTGGATCAAGCAGTAGATCTACGCTCCATCGAACCTCAGTTACCTCTAGACTGGGGTTCGATAGAGTTTGCTCATTTTGGGATCTCCTACAAATTTGTATTTTCGGCTCGAAGGATGAAATTTAAACAGCTTCGAATATGAGTAAACCGAAAATCATAACGATTAAGGATATCGCTCGAAAGTTCAACTGCTCGCCCTCAACGGTATCTCGTGCCTTGAAGGATCATCCCTCTATCAACGTATATACCCGCAAACACATTCAGGAATATGCCCAGAAGCTGGGCTACCAACCCAACCGAATATCCCTTAGTTTACTCAATAAGAAAACTTACAATGTTGGCGTTATCGTGCCCAATATTACCGGCTATTTCAATGCTGCTATCTTAGATGGGATTCAAACGATACTAGAACCGCAAGGCTATACGGTGAGTATTTTCCAAACCAAAGAGTTTTACGAGCCTGAGGTCTCCTATATTGACAATCTGCTGGCCCATCGGGTGGATGGGATCTTTGTATCTGTATCTAGCGAAACCAAGAACTACAGTCATTTCGAGCGTGTTTTAGCGCAGCAAGTACCACTCATTCTATTCGACCGAGATTGTAAGATCGCAGCGCCCACGGTGCGGGTAGATCATTATTCCGGGGCAGTAATGGCCGTGGAACATTTGATTCAAATGGGCTGCCAGCGCATTGCACATTTGAAGGGACCCGAAGGGCTGTCCGTTACCCAAGAAAGATTGACCGCCTATCTAGATGTATTGAAAAAGCATGGATTAGAAATTCGCGAAGAATATATCCTTCCCACGGGCTTTCGTACTTTCAAAGGAGCTTACCCTACCAAAAAGCTACTAGCACTCCCCGAACCTCCAGATGGTATCTTTGCCGTCAATGATAACATAGCTATGGCTGCCATGCACATAATCCGAGAGCATGGCTTGACCGTCCCGGACGATATCGCTGTGGTTGGCTTCGATGATGAACCGCATGCTGCCTACTGCTTTCCTACGCTAAGTACCATCAAGCAACCTACCGTCGAACTGGGTAAGGAAGTAGCGATGCTCTTCCTACAACAAGTGCAAGGGGAAACGACTTCCACGACCAAGCAGGAAATCGTCTTACCTTCGGAATTGGTGATTCGGAATTCATCCTTGAAGAAACGGTAGTTTGTGCTACTATTTAAAAGTCTTGATAATCTCATCCGCCACCTTCTGGCAGAACACGGCTGTCTCCTCTTCCTGTATATTCAAGAAAAGAAACTCCCCGTCTTCATCCTTACGGGTCAAGCGGGTAGGAAGGCCGATGGGAGATTCTCCGGTTAGCACGCCGTAGAAGACACAAGCCGTCAGGTAAGTGCCTAAGGTAGAGGGATGGCTCCCATCAGGGTCATAGAATTCCAGCTCTGGACGTAGGCTCCGTGCTCTCTCCCAGGCAGGTCCTACAGGCACGATGGTGGCACCAATCTTTTCTGCCAATTCCATGTACTTGGCTTTGATGGGAGCTTGCATATAGGGATCCCAGGATCTGGCCCAGGTCATGTAAAGGTAGGTTTCAGCCCCACTTTTCTTAATCATTTCATCGAAGAGACCACCGAAGTGCATTAAGCTATCGGGGCGATCAATGGTACTACGGCTGTGGTTTTGCAAGACGACGATATCGTAATCTCCGGCTTGGATTTTGCGCTTCGTTTGTAGCCCTCGCTCATTACGCCAATGATGCCCCCAATGAGCACCTCCAGCGGTAGATTGTTGGGTGGTAAACGCTTGCTTTTTGGCCTTCATCATGGCAGCTGTGACCTGCGGGAGGTTCCAGAAGTAGGTGTAGCTATTGCCCACAAAAAGAACCTTCTTGGATGCATCAGTCTGCGTATGTCCCATTACGGAAAAAGAACAGCAGAACAGAATAAGACCCACTAATTTACGGAAAGGCATAGATCAGATAGTTTTTCGTTCAAAGAGGAAAAGCAAAACATCCGAAATTCCCCTCAGTTCAGGCCAAGCAAATTTCGGATGTTTGCGTGCGGAAAGGTAACTATTTCTCTACAAAACGCCCTTTCATCAAGGTCTCGGTACGCTTCGCATGTGGTAGAACATCTTCCCGATAAAAGTATACATCACGTAATTCATTTTTGGAGAAAAGTCTCAACTGATCTCCGTAGTGCGGAGAACCCTTTTGCGTGGAATTGCCATAACTCATCAAAGCCTTGGCACGTACCTTATCTCCGAATTCAATCACAGAGACCCAAGAGTCGCCACCACTGATATGCATTTTTCCATCCTCCTCCAGGCCATCCGACCAAGCCACGCGGAATACGCCCACACTACCATCCGCTCCATTGCCAGGTAGGTCAAGACCATTGTAGGTGATTCGATACACCTCTCCCCAAGGAACATCCAAGCGACCATAACCTCCTTTCAGCTCTTTGGCAGCCTCTTCCAATAGGGCTACCGCTTTCTTGGGATCAGCCAAGCCGTCAGGAGTGGTACGAGCTTCTTCCATGGACCATTGCTGTTTATAATTCTTACGATTCCAAGGGCTGAACTTATTAGACCATAAGTAAAAGAGCGCCGCGCCCTTACTATCCGCATTGGATTCGCGGTCCCAGTTTTCGAGTACGGTCTTAGCCTCTTTTGCTAGATCTGAGCCATGAGCATCGATAGCTACAAAAAGGTCATCCAAGAGTCGGTCTGCCATTTCCCAGCGGGTAGAGAGCTTATATTTCACTAACTCATCAAAACTAATCGATTCATCTTCCGCCAACATTCGAGCGGATCGTTGGGGTCGAAAGCTCATGCGAATGGGAGACATATAGGGAGGGAAATCCTTCGGATTCAACTGCATGGGGAAGGTGCTGGTCCAAGGAGGATCATTGGCATTCTGTAGCCAGCCTGCGGGAGGATTCTTGATCTTGGGTAGTTCGGCATAGGAGTGAACATCCGTCCAGATATGCTTGGAGTCATCACCGGGTACAATGTTACTCCAGAATCCCCATCCTCCACTACTGCGCTTGGGTACTTGTCCGTTGAACATATAGAAGATATCGCCTTTTTGGTCAGCGTACATGATGTTGAAAAACGGGATTTGAACGTCTTTCAAAGCCGCTTCAAATTCATTGAAATTCTTGGCTGTTCCCATCTTCCACCATTGTAAGGCGGCATGATAGCGATCATAGCCCGGCATGCGAATGGCTAGGGCTTTCTCTCCTTTTTGACTGACTACTCTTCCATGTTCAGATTCGTAAATATCTAAGGCTTTTTTGGCGACCGTACCATCCTTTTGCTTGACCTTAATGGTTTTGTTCATGACTTTGAAAGGCTTGACTTTGCCATCCAGTACATAGCCTTGATCTTTAAGTGTCAATTCATATAGATCTGCATTGTCGATGGTATTATTGGTATGACTCCAACCCAGCTGCTCATTGAAGGCAATACCTAGGGTAGGAAAGCCCACCAGGGTAGCGCCATAGGTGTTGATGCCTGGTGCATTGAGGTGACCTTCGTAGAAAAGCCATTCATCAAACCAGGGGAGGTGCGGGTTCTGCACGAGCATGGCATTCCCAGAGGCAGAGCGCTCTGCACTAACGGCATAGGTGTTAGATCCTCGGCGTGCCCAATACTGAGACCGACCAATATCTCCACCACCAACAAAACGGCTATAAATCACAAAGAGATAGTGGCGCATGACATCTTCGTGCTCAATGGGCAAGGCTACCTTTTTAGCCTCCTCGAATCGATCTGGAAAGGCTTTTGCGTAAGCATTCATACCATCCACAAAAGCAGTAGCATAAGGCTTAATCTCCGGCTTCTGATTTTCCCACCAGACCTTAGCTAGTTCGGGAAAACCTAGAGTGTGGACCATCTGATCATTTTGAAAGAATTCTTCACCCCAATACTCCGAGGCGCGTCCTCTGGATTTGGCATAGAGTTCCAGGATCAGGTTGCCATGGCTATGCATCTGGGCCCATCCAAAGGCATAACCGAGTTCTTCGAGATTTTGAGCATAAATGTGTGGAATGCCCCATTCATCCCAGATGATCTCTGTGTTTTTTTGTTGCCCAAACAGAGAAATACTGAGTAAAAGGGCGAATGAGAAAGGAAATAGTTTCATTTTCATGTAAGACTGATTTTGTGGAATGAGTGATTTTGGAGTAGGAATTGGTTTATTCTTATTAGATCGGTAGAGTTTCAAAAATGGAAGTGGAAAATAAATTTTTTCAAAGGCATTACCTAGTTTAGCAGCAAACAATCCTTTCGCTATGGCTAAATCAACGAAGAAGAAAGCTAATAAAAAAAAGGCCAAAGAAAAAAAAGTAAGCTACCATAGGCAACCAGAAGAATTGACTTTGCGTGAATGGCAGATTAGTTTGCGGAAACAATATGGGAAAGAACAAGAATTTCAACTAACCAATGAAGGCGAGCACCCTGTATGGTCGGATTTCATTATCCATAATGCGACCAGAAATTCCAACTATCGTTTGGCATTGAGAGGACAAGAGGTAGGCCAAAATTATTGCTCTTGTTTTGACTTTAGAGTTAGTGGCTTGGGAACCTGTAAACATATTGAATGGGCATTATTTAAACTGGCAAATACTTACGGTAATAAGCAATATTTTCGGAAACCTCCTCCGGAACAGAAATATACCTCGGTCTTTATTCATTATGGAGAAAGCCGAACGGTGCGTATTCGAATAGGAACGGAGCAGGCGGAGGCCTTCAGTCTTTTGGCGGAAACTTTTTTTGATAAGGAAGGGGTACTATTCCCATATGCTTACCTGGAGTTTGACCGGTTTCTACATAAGGCGCAAGCGATTAGCTCTACCTTTCGATGTTATTCGGATGTATTGGAATTTGTGGTGCAAAAAAGAGAAGATGCTCGCAGAGCGAAAAGAGCTGATCGCTTGCTGGCTGACCCGAAAGGATTGACTGGGCTAATCAAAGCGGACTTATACCCTTATCAACAAGAAGGAGTTGCCTTTGCTTTTAAAGCAGGGCGGAGTCTGATAGCAGATGAAATGGGATTAGGGAAGACCATTCAGGCTATTGCTACTGCACAACTTTATCAACGCGAATATGGAATCTCTTCGGTCTACATTATATGCCCGACCTCTCTCAAATATCAATGGAGGGCGGAGATCAAGAAGTTTACGGATAGTACAGTCAAGGTTATCGAAGGCCCAATGCATAAACGCCGAGAACAGTACGAGCAAGATCCCAGCTTTTATAAGATATTGACCTATAATGTGGTGGCTCGCGATTACCCTTATTTAAATGCGGCTGACCCGGATTTTATTATTTTGGATGAAGCCCAACGAATCAAAAATTGGGATACCAAGATATCTAGGGCGGTCAAGCGTCTAAAAACGCCGTTTCGTCTGGCGCTGACGGGAACCCCACTGGAGAATAAGCTGGAAGATTTATATTCCATCGTGCAATTCTTGGATCAATTCCTCTTAGGCCCTCTGTATCTATTGCAATATCGGCATCAAGCAAAGGATGAGCATGGAATGGTACATGGGTATCGGAATCTAAATCAGATTTACCACAAGCTCAAAGGAGTGATGTTACGGAGGCGCAAAAAGGATGTTTTGAAACAGTTGCCAGAGCGCCTGGATCAGAATCTTTTTGTCCCGATGACGGCCCGTCAAATGGAAGTCCATCGCAGCTATGAGGCTGATGTAGCTCAACTCATTGCGAAATGGCGTAGGCATAATTTTCTGAGCGAAAAAGATCGACTTCGCCTGATGAGTTGCTTGCAGTTGATGCGGATGTCTTGTGATAGCACGTACCTGGTCGACCAGAAGTTCCGTCATGATACCAAAATTGATGAGCTATTCTATATTTTGGAGGAGCGACTTAGTGAGCCTGGGGAAAGCGCTGTGATTTTTAGCCAATGGGAAAGGATGACTCGTATTGTAGCAGAGGAGTTGGAGCAGAGAGACATTCCATTTGCTTATCTTCATGGAGGAGTGCCGAGTAAAAAGCGTGGAGCATTGCTGGACCGCTTCAGGGAGGATGAATCATGTCGCGTATTTTTGTCAACCGATGCTGGAGGAGTAGGCCTGAATCTCCAGAAAGCCTCTCTGATCGTCAACTTAGATTTACCTTGGAACCCGGCAGTATTAGAGCAACGTATCGGGCGAGTATATCGCTTAGGGCAAGATAAAGGCGTACAAGTTGTTAATCTTATCTCGGAAGGGACGATCGAGCATCGCATGTTGTATACACTCAAATTTAAATCCTCCTTGGCCGAAGCTGTTTTGGATACAGCAGAGGACAGCGTTTTTATGAGCGACCGAAAGTTCAAGGATTTCATGGAGAAACTTGAGAAAGTGAATGTGACTGACACACAATCTGAAACACCAGCAGAGGCGAGTTCTGATGAAAACCTGGAGAGGATACCTGCATCGGCTACACCCGATAGTGTTGAACCAGAGTTCGCAGAATCTTTAGTCAGCGAATGGTGGGAAGAGGAGGAAGATACTAATGTTAATCCTCTGCAAAAAAAGGAAGCAGAGGGGAAGACTGAGGCTACAAATACAGGTGCGCCCCGTACACCTAGCGCCGCCCGTGATTTATTGAGTCAAGGTGTTAGTTTCCTCAGTCGACTTAGCCAAACTTTGACTGATGAGAAAGCTACCCAAACTTTAGTCAATGAATTGGTGAAGAAAGATGAAGCATCAGGTGAAACTTACTTGAAGATTCCCGTGGAAAATGCGGAAGTAGTCCAAAACGCAGTTAAGTTGTTAGGGGGACTTTTGGGGAAACTTTAATAACCAAAATTTGAAGGAATAAGGTTCTGTGAACTGGTTTTTTCTTCAGCACCTGTCGGGCCGCTAGGCGGGATAGCAGCGCTACGGTGGAGCAAAAAGCCGTTTTCAGGTTCTTTTTCGCTCGAATTGTAGCCAAGCAATCATTTTTAAACCACTTCATTACAATTATATAACCAAAACTACTCCAGCATGAAAAACTTTATCCCCTTAATCGCAATAGTCTTTACTACTGTATTGGCTTCCTGCAGCGCCTCCAAGGAATTGACCGCGGAAATGGAATCTGCCAAATCCTCCTTGAAACAATGTGAAGACCAAATGGCAGCACTGCAACGAGAACTGACCCAAGCCAAAAATATGCTAGGCGGCTCTGGCGATCAATTGACGCAAACGCAGGCAGAGAACCAATCTCTACGCAATCAACTCAATAACATGCAAAGCCAACTAGCTACGGTGACGCAGCAAATGCAAGCTTCATCGGATGACTATGGCGTATGGTTCCGCGTCCAGATCGGTG
>JAHQWA010000502.1 GCA_019634045.1 Saprospiraceae bacterium | reverse complement strand
CCGCCTATTCATCTGGGCTTTTCGCAGGAAGAGTTAGTCGAGTAAAGTAAATCATTGGCCTAGAATTGATGCCTTTTTAACGGATTTGTATTAATATCAGTAATACAAAAGCGCGTTGAAGGATGACCCAGCTAGCCATATTAATACTGTCAGTTTTATTCTTGTCTCTTTTGATTGGTTGGAGCTATAATAGCTTTATCCATCGTAAGAATGCTTTGCAGTATGCGTATCAGAGTATGGAAGTCATGTTGCAGAAGCGACATGAATTATTGCCGAAACTGGCCGAAGTGGTACAAGCCAGCGCTGAGTTCGAATTTCGTTTAATTCAGGAGGCCAACAACTTACTACAGCAGCCGAACATCAAGGAATTACCTCCAGCGGCTATGGTTCAGCAGGAGAACCAGATTGCTCGATCCATTACACAAATTACTTCAGCCATCAATCGAGATGCCTCACTCCGGCAAAGGAAGAGCTTTGTCCATCTACAAAAATCGATCGTAGAAGTAGAGGCGCAAATATCAGCCTCCCGCAGAGCTTATAATGCTGCTGTAATGGAGTACAATAATGCTATTGAGATGTTTCCAACTGCTGTATTTGCCTCCATGTTGAAATTGCAGCGAATAGATCCCGTAGATCTTGTTGTCTTGGAGCCTGAGTACGCAGTCAAGGATAGTTAAACCCCAAAACCATGCATAAACCCAAAGTAGAGATTTTACACAAGGTGCGTCCTAAGTTGGCCGAATTGGAACAGCAACGCAGGAAGATGCTAGAAGCGCGTCAGAATGCAGAGACCATTGCGATAGCACTGGTAATTGCAGGGATAGTTTTGGCGCTTTCTTTGGGGAGTTATTTGGGAGATGAGAACGGTATGCCCGTTGTTTTTATGATACCATTTCTTGCCCTAGCAGTAGCGGTCTACTATATCAGGACGGCAAGGATAAAGGAGCAAGGGAATTTACAACAGGATATAGGCAATGTGATTACCGATGCTCTGGGGAGCGACTGGAGTTATGCCGCTGAAAGACATCTTTCACCGGGTCTTGTCAAATACTCCGGCTTAATGGGGAAAAATCGGACTATCCACGGTAGTAATCTCATACGCGGGAAGCATGGGGATACACGATTTTCATTTTCTAACATTAAGATCAGTGGCAACGAAAATGAAAATTCGGAAGTATTTGGAGGTCTCATTCTGGCTATTGATTTCCACAAGGAGCTGAAAGGGAAGACGCTCGTTTTCCCTGATCTGGCTCAGAATATGCTGGGCTCTTGGCTGGGTAAGAAGGTACAATCCTTTGGCTGGGGTGGCTTGGAACTAGTTTATCTGGAGGATCCTGTTTTTGAGAAGGCCTTTGCTGTTTATGGAGCCGATCAGGTGGAGGCTCGCTATATCTTGACCCCAAATATGATGTCCAATATGCTCAGCCTTAAGACTAAGTACGGCGACCATTTTTCCTTTTCTTTCACACAGGGGACTGTTTTTGTGGCCATTGAAAATGTAAACCCATTTGAAAGCAGTTTAAGCGCACCCATTCTTCCGGATGGCACCTTTTATCACTTTTATAAGGCTATAGACTTAGTCACAGAAGTGATAGATACCTTACAATTGAATACGCGGATATGGTCCAAGTAGAGCACCTGTCAAGCTGTAGTTAGATGATGAAAAATAGAGTGGAAATTGCGAAGAAGATGCAGGCCGAGCTACCCAGTCTAGAAGCCTGTAGGAAACAATTGCTGTTGCAGAAACAACAAAAGAGTTTGTACATTTTAATTCCAGGTGGAATTCTACTTGTTTTATTGACTGCTTATCTCTGGCAATTCATGGGGTGGGTTGCCCTAGCGACCGTAGTCATACCGCTCTTCTTTATCGTGATCATTCTCTTTGAATATCTAAAGTTCCTAACTCCTCGCTTGCAAAAGCAATTGCAACAGGTCCTTGGGGAGAAAGCCCTTGGACATGCTTATCCCGATTGGACTTTTCAGGCTGATGATCATCTGGATCTCAAGACTTTTGAGACGATGGGGGTGGCAAATGGCTACAAGCTCAGGGAAGCTTCAAATTTAGTCACTGGACAAGTAGGAGATACTGCCTTTGCCTTTTGTCACTTATTGGTATATGGGCAGGAAAGGGATGAGAACGAGCCTTTCTTCAATGGCTTATTACTTGTGTTTGATTATCATAAAGACTTTGAAGGTAAAACGGTTGTGGTCAGAGATAGTGCACAAGCGCTTCTCGGCACTTATCTGGGGAAAAAGGTACAGGAGTTTGGCTGGAAAGGGCTTGAGTTGGTGTATTTGGAGGACCCCATTTTTGAGCAATTGTTTGCGGTGTATGGGGATGATCAGATCACAAGTCGTTATATACTTACCCCGAGTATGATGCAGAATCTAATCACATTACGGGACAAATATGGAGAGCAAGTTGCTTTCTCCTTTGTGGACGGGAAAGTAGCGGTCGCTATCGATCACGTTTATCTATACAAAACGTATATCGAAAGCCCTATACATCTTGAAGCGGCGGTAGATCAGTTTTTGAGGCCAATAGAAATGGTCCGGGATGTGATCAATACGCTACAATTGAATACCCGGGTTTGGGGGGAATCCTAGAAGGGAATTGCGAGTTTTATCTACGAAAATTTGGCAATTCCTTTATAAGCTCCTATTTTGAATTGTGTTTTAAATGTCTCAACGCTAAAAGGTGTAATTCCTCCCTTTAGACCTTTTCAATACCCTACTGTCTCCTGCGACCATTTCACCGTTTTATAAGGCTCAGTATGTTTTAAGAAGCTATCTGAATTTAACAATCAGATCTTGTTATGGTCTTCTGTCATTACTCCGTGTTATCAAAGTAGTCGTTTAACAAGAGCTTGATTCTTGTTTTGGTACCTCGATTGCTGAACGGATGATCTATAACCATTTTCTGAAGCTACATTCAAACGGCTAGTCTTGCAAGTACTATCACTTCAAACCGTATATAAATGAATAACCTAAAAACCTACTCACCGTATGCCATTTGCCTAGCATGGTGTCTGATGATGTTTTGTACTCCCTTTTCTACCATGGCTCAATCCCTAGATGAAAAGGTAGATGCCATTGAAGCAAGCTTTAATCAACAAAGAATAGAGTGGGAAGACCTTAGATTGGAAAAAATCCAACGGGATATCAAGAAAAATGGTCTACCCAAACGGAGCTCAAGGGAAAAGATAGTCTGGCATCCAGGTTACTACTTTTCTTATTCAGAAACGCATGAACAGCCCAAATGGGTAGCACACATGATCATGCCTGAAATTACAGAGTTTGCCGTCCCAAGAGTGGATCGGTTTCTACAGGATGATAGCTTTAAGGAGTTATCGTCTAGCAATGCTCCCTATGCAGGCCAAAAATCTAAGAAGTACGATCGTGGCCATATGGCTCCAGCTGCGGATTTTCAGTGGTCTGAAAAAGCAATTGACGCTTCCTTCTATTTCAGTAATATATCCCCGCAGCGTTCTACGCTAAATCAGAAGTTTTGGCGAAATCTGGAGGTTTTTGTGCGCAATTATGTGCGTTATTATCAGTCTCCCTTATACGTGGTCACAGGACCAGTCTTGAAGAGTGGTTTAGCAAAGCTAGAAAGCAAAGATGGCACCGAGGAGATCTCCATCCCTGAAGAGTACTTTAAGGTGCTTCTGGATCTGAAGCGCAAAAGAGCGATCGGTTTTCTAGTCCCACAAAATGCCAGTAGCCGGAGCAAACCTAGCAAATATGCTATGAAGATTGATGAGGTTGAGAAGGAAAGTGGCGTTGACTTTTTTGCCTCTTTTCGAGCAAAAACAGAAGATGCCTTAGAAGAGCAACTTGACTATGAAATATGGGACCTAAGCCGTAATCCCTCCCCCGCCACACCCGTAACCCTAACCGAGAAAGATCATGATAATGGGATTTACAATACCCTAGAGGCTAAAGATCATATTGGAGAAAAGATCAAAGTAGTGGGTAAGGTTATTGCCGTGATGCAGTCTGATGAAGGCTTAATCCGCTTGGCCTTAGACAAGAACTATTCTTCTGGTAAAACTTCCATCACAATTCCTGGTATTCCATGGTCGCGAAGAGCATCCTGGCCCTTTCGGGAGTTTCGTGCCATGCATGTCATAGCAGAAGGAACGGTCAAGAAGGGAGCTTTCGGGCGGGTTAGCTTAGAGATCGAGAATATCGACGATATCGAACTGTGGGTTAAATAGCCAGTCCAAACCTCACCTCAAAATCGGGTACTTAAAGTGAGGTTCCATTGTCTACCCAAGGCGGGAATGATGCCTGGCCCTGGGTAGGCCGGTGCCCGGCGGGTAAAGTAGGAGGCGTCAAGTAGGTTATTGATACTTGTACCCAGGCTAAAAGTATCGGATATATCATACTTCGCCGAAAAATCTAGAACGGTATAGGCCGGAATAATTCCGAAAACGCCCTTAAAGGCATTTCGGGTATTGGCTGCGTCAGAAAATTGCTCCCCAACAAAAGTGGCTTGGAGGGAAGTGGTGAAGCTGCGATAACCATAAGAAATGCCAGATTTGATATTGTAATCAGGGAGTTCCTCTAGCTTATTATTTGTTCTTACCCCGACCAGCGCTCGATCATTGATACGGGTGTAGACGCCCCGGTTGATGGAGCCATTAATAAAGGCGCTAAGTTTATGGTCGCTTGTCTTTTTTAAGGCGGCCAAAATATCTAGTTCAAAGAAGAGTTCCAGACCGAATATCTGAGCAGCTCCAATGTTGGTTCGGACCCTCAATCCATCGTCGATCACTTCGCCAATCCGATCTTCATAAAGGATATAAAAAAGCCCCGCCTCAATGAAGAAGGGGGAGAAGTCTCGTTTTCGAATCCCAAGGTCAAAGCTAAACCCACTTTCATCTTTGATCAGTGAATCCACCACCTGGGTATTGGTTTGTATTTGAACATCTGTGAAATTGATGGCCCGGTAATTCGCCGTCGCGTTACCATATAATTCATAGCGCTTATTGAGTTTTTTGGATACCCCTAGTCCATAGAGAAAGATGTGTCGTTGCTTCTCGGAGCTATCTGGCTTAACTTCTTCAATAAAGTCACCAAAGCTATTTGTACGTAAAGTACTGGTGAAATAGCCTTCGGATTTGGTGTCGATATACTCATACCGGATGCCGGGAATTAAGCTAAAGGTGTTACTGAGGCGAATGATCTTTTCTGCAAAGAAAGCTGCATTGAGATTGGGGAATTCAAAGTCTGATTTCCGGCGATCTAAAAAGGCCGTATCTACTCGCGTGAAATCAGCATCACTCCCATCCGTTCCAAAACTTTGACTGAAATTGGTGAAGCCACGGTATAGGCGGGTTCCGATCAGGAGGGTATTGTTGAGGTCTCCGCTGCTTTTGTAGGAATAGGAAACTCTAGTTTCGTTTCCTATGTTTCTGAACTGGCCGTCAATGAGGTCGCGGAAAGATAAAGGGTCTTCAATATCAGGCGTTTCTAGTAGCCCTAAGGAGGTACGGTCTGCCTGTAGACCAAAGGTGCGACTGTATATCTTAGTACTCGGACTCACCTCATACGTTAAGGAAAGTGCAGCTAGATTCCAATTGACCCTAAACCAATTTCTTGTCCGGTTAGAACTTCTGGGATCTGCTTCAAACGCTTCATCCGTAAGCCCACCGGCCTGTTGACTGAGGTAATACATATGCGTAAGATCGAACTGGAGTTTCAGTTTGTCGGAGGCTTGGTAGTTTAATCCCAAGAAAGCGCCGGTTTGTTCGAACTCGGAATTGGGGCGCCAACCATCTCCTTGTTTGTATTGGAAGTAGCTATAATAATTGAGTTTGCCCACTTGGCCATGGAGACTATTGAAGGTATTGAGAAATTGATAGGCACCATAGGTGTTTTGAGACTCAAAATTGAACCGTTTTTGGGCATCTCCTTGCTTCATCTTAAAGTTGACCAATCCACCGAATTGACTACCGTATTGCAGCGCTCCGGCTCCCCTGACGATTTCAATTTGCTGTACCGCCTGTAGGGGAGGGGTATAGTAACTTTCAGGATAACCCAAAGCATCAGCACTGATATCGTAGCCGTTTTGTCGAGTATTGAAATTAGAGGTACGTTTGGGGCTGAGACCCCGGCCTCCGATATCCAGTTGTAATCCCGCATTATCACTCTCCCAAATATTGAGACTGGGTATTTTGCTAAAGGCTTGCCGGGCATTATTGGACGCTTTATTCCCGATCAATTTTTCAATATTGATAACTTCTGTTTTTTTCCCTTCGTATAGGCCCCCTGCTTCGATCGCCCGAAGCCTCCTGATACCAAAAGCATCGGAATCGGCTTTTACAACGACCTCTGAAAGGTTTTGAATGTTCTGTTTTACTTGGATCTGAAGGGTCGTATCGCCGTCCAGAAAAACGCTGGTTTCTAATGGATCAATACCAATACTTTTGATGAAGAGATCGTAGGAACGTTTGTTAAGCAGCTGTAAGGAGAAAAAGCCTTTTTTGTCCGTGATCGCTAATTCTTCCTCACCGGTCACATAGACTACAACGTCTTCAAGGGGAGCATCACTGAGATTGGTTATGATCCCGCTTAAAGTTGCCTTTTCTTGACACCAGCTGTTCGGTAGACACAATACCGCGCTCAGAATAGGTAGTAAAAGTAGTTTCTTCATCATTCTTTTAATGGTAATATCCAGTTACTGTTCATGGGGTCATCGAGCGCGTAAACATCAATCGTTTCATCGGTAAAGGGCTGGCTTCTTCGGCCATTGAGGGAAAGCCTACTTTTTACGTAAACTTCCGGAGCATATCCATGTTTTTGCTCAAACTCATCTCCGATATACTTGGCAAATTGTAAGATTAAATCAGGCTGAGACCTCATTTGCTGTTTTTGGAAGGCCGTCAGGTAGTCATCCTGATTTACTTCTCTTTGTGCTTCACTTTTTGGGTTCCGTATAATGATGGAGGTGTATCCATTTTTTTCCATCAACATAACTCGCCAGCTGAAGCGATAGCCACGCTCATGCCAGAAGAGGTTGCCAGAATACTGGAGGTATCGAAAGGGGAGATACAGCTGTAAAAGGAAGTAGCAAACCAATGCGGCGGTAAGCCATTGACTTCTTGTTACCGTACTTCTAGCATTTTCTTTTCGCTCCAATGAAGTTGAAAAGGGGAGAAAAGAAAGCAGCTTCTCATGCCATCTAGGAGAGAAAAAGATGATCGTCGAGGTGATCATGATTAAGGGAAACATCCCAATCCTTGGAAAAAGAATAGCCGTGAGTATGTGAAAAGCTAGTACTGCAAAGTAGGCGAGGACACGTGTCTTTTTGATCCAAAGAAACAGCCAAATACTGAGATCATAAATACAGCCCGCCCAACTAAACAAGAAAGCGGTTTCCTTATAATGCATCCATTGACCTAGGATAGGTAACTCATACTTGCCGGGTAACCAGGTCGCCATAGGCTGGGCTCGGAATAGCCAATCCGGGTTCACCTTGGCCAAGCCAGCAAAAAAATAAACAATCGACAGTTGGACTTTAAAAATAGCGATGTGCCAGTTAGCACAAGTACTTGACTTGATTTTGGGGAAGAGTAGTGCATCTAGCGCATAAAAGCGGTTAGCGGGTACAAATAATAACCAAAAGGTGAGTATGGTAACTAGATAATAATGGTTGAGGTAATAGGTCTTATCGAGTAGTTCAACATAGGTAAACAACAGCAGAAAGAGCAAAGTACTGAATCGGTAGAACAAGCCCAGAAGAATTCCTAAAGCACTAATTATCAGAAATGCATAGACCCAATACATGCCCGTCGAGCTCAAGGGCTTGAGCCAAGAAAAGAAGCTGAAGTGGTAGCTTGGGTCTAGATATAACTCTTTGATCCAACCCTTCTGCCAAGTCCTAATCGTACTGTACAGCAATAGAGAACCAAAGACTAGTCGAAAGACCACTAGTGGAGCAATAGAAACAGATTTGAAGAGAAAATGATCTAGCCTATATAGTACATTGTGCATGTCAAAAATAGCAGAAAAGACACTGCCAAGCTGCGGTGCCTTTTCACTTTAAATTATTATCATTTGGCGCTGCTGGAACTAATCACCATCATTAGCTCCGTCAGCATCTTGAACATTCAGGACGGGGAAAAGGTCCGATTTATATAAGGTTACTAATGCTTGAATTCCAGTATATAGCGATTCATCACCTGAGATCGAATTCCGGTTGGCGATGAGCGCATAGATGGTGCTAAATTGAGCCTTAATATCTTCATTTAAGGAAGACTGTTCTCTCGCAATCAAGAGATCATCATAACCTTGACCATTAGTCTCCTTGGAGGTTTCTCCAAGGTATAGATCTTCCATCTCTTCTATGGCCGCTTTCAATAGCGCTAAAGTGAAAGTCTCGTTTCCATCAAATAAAGACTGATAATAGCCTTCGATTTTCTTCGCATCAGCGGGGATCGGTGAGTCATTGGGCCCTAGTCTTCCAATCGGGATGCCAACCTTGTTTTCTCGGATGTTATCCTCATAGTAGACTAAACTCTCATTTAGCTGTACGCTGATAGAGCTGCCTAGTTGAGTGCCGCCATTGCTGATGAAATTGGATTTGAGACTACCGCTCCAGCTGCTAACGAGCCGATCTGCCCGTTCCTGCATATCATTGATCAATG
>JAHQWA010000501.1 GCA_019634045.1 Saprospiraceae bacterium | reverse complement strand
CTTCATAATTGATCACATTGGGATATGTACGATGCAATCCGGTGGGTTTGCTACAACCATGAATATTGAGCAATAGTTGTCGTTTCGCGGTTTCCCTTGCTAGGTTCTCATAAAAATCAATGGCGATTTGGTCATCTCGATCGATAAAATCAACCTTGACGCCAGCCACGCCCCACTCCTGGAATTGGTCCAATGCCGCTTGCATTTGACGATCCAAGGTATGCCATACACACCATAAAACGATACCCACCTTCCGCTTCTTAGCATATTGAACTAAATGCGGCACATCCACGGTTGGTTTTTGTAGTAACAGATCAAAGACATCAGACCAGCCTTCGTCCATGATTACATACTCCAGTCCGTGCTCGGCCGCAAAGTCGATATAGTATTCGTAAGTGCGATTATTGACGCCCGTTTCGAAATCAACACCGGTTAGATTCCAGTCGTTAAACCAGTCCCAGGCCACTTTCCCGGGTTTAATCCAATCCGTTTCAATCACTGCTGGGCGCGATAATTTATAGACCATATCACTATCCGCCAAGTCGGTATCCGATTCGGCCACAATTACCACTCTCCAAGGAAAGTCACGCATGCCCTGTGTCTCGGCCAAATAATTGGCTCGCTCCGTCACGCGCAGGTTGAATTGACAAAGCCCGCCGGGTTCCCAAGCTGTTGGATAAGCGGGAAAAAGCCCATCCAAGAAGTAACGATTGTTGTTTCCTAGCTTTCGAATATACATGCCCGGATAGTCATAAAGATCAGCCTCCGTAATGGCCAGTTTACAGCTTGGCGTCTCCACCACCAAGGGCAAACTGATAAATTCCGCTTCCACTACCTCACTAATCTTGTACTTTGTATAAAGCTTCTCATAAGAAGTCTGAAAGTCTCCCACTACATGGGCAACCAAAGCATGATCCGCTAAGAAGCGAAAACCTACCTCCTCCCCGATCACCTGTATTGTCCTATCCAGCTGTGTTTGAAATCGATAAGCCACTCCATCATTATAAGCTCGAAAGATCAAGCTGTACTCGCCTTCCATCTCCAATTTCAATTCATTGTAAGCATTCCTGACCTCAGAACGGATACCCCAAACTGTCGGAATCAATTCATCTATTGACTGTGTAGTTGCTTTTACTACTTTGGGATGGGCACCTAAAACTGAACCATCTTGTAGACTTAAACTTAAGGGTGAAAACCACATCACATTCTGCCCCTTAAAGTCGATGGCATAATAGGTTTTATCCGTGAATTGGAGCTGGATACGGATATCTTTATTCGGAGATTCTAGCTGCATCAGTTACATCTGTATCCCGGGTATCTAAGAACTTGTTTGGAGGAGAAAAGTAAGGAAGCATGAACTTCCACCCAAAGGGTGACCTCCCAACAAGCTCTTAGGCTAATCCGATCTAAATCTACAAGCAATGAGCGTGCCCGTAGGGATCAAGAAATAGCCTTTTTCGTACCCGAGAAGGTTATCGTATTATTGCCACGCAAGTTATAAACTCCGAGCCATAATTTAGGCTGAGTAGCTTCATTTTTCGTTCGGCATAGTCCACCGAAAACAAATAGACCAAAAGAGTTTAGGGTACGTACAAATTCATCAGCAACTTTTCAGCCAAGTCCGTAAGTATTGAGCTAACGCTCTGGTATCTGGGCTATGCCCTAGAGAGACATAGGCTCCAGAATTGGCGATTCCAGCTACTAAACAGGCTCGGTCAGATACACCAAGGCAGATCCCCAAGCAATAGCCTGCATTCAAATTATCCCCAGCGCCGGTCTGGATTTTTGGTTGCTCGACAACTTTCCCCAATTGCTCTATGGCTCCATCTTCAGTAATTAGCAAAGCTCGATCCAAAGGATGTATCACCAACTGGTGAAGGTTTAATTCACGGAACAAGTCGACTCCCAGCAGCTGTAGGTCATCGGGAAGGCTCTGACCGGGAAAGTAGGTCTGGTATAGGTAAATGGCTTCATTTTCATTTACTCCTAAGGTTACCTGGCCAAATTTCGAAAACGCACCAATTGTCTGCACCAGTGCCCGGATGTGATCTGGCGGTTTTGCAGTCGGGTCAGCTAAATCGAAAAAGAATTGTTGATTCCCTCCTGCACATTTGGGCATTATATGTGTCAAAATGCCTTGTAGCAAATCATTCGCTAAGGGAAGGTTGCTCCAGCCTACCAGCGCAAGGAGTTGATTTTCGAGAAACAAATCTTCCAACCGATCCACTCCGATCACCTCTTTCACTTTTTCCCACCCCAAATCCTCAAAAGCTTTCACATCAGAAAGAATCAACTTTCCATCGCCAAACTCCAAAGCAATCGTCTCGGCGGGTGGTCCCAATGAAATTAACTGAGCAGGTAAATTGCTAAATGCAGGATGAATGGCAGGACTCCCCAGGGTTCCCACACAAGTCGTTGCGAAGCCAAGGCGTCCTAAGGAATTGGCCATAATCGGAGCATTCCCTCCAAGTTTAAGGGCTTGCGAGACCAGTTCGAATTGTGCGCTTTTGCCAGCCGCAAAAGCCAACCTCTCAGCAAAGGTTGCGATGGAAGGGAAAGGCTCAAAGTGTTTGCCCTCGCGTTTCTGTACTACTTTCTTAATTTGATCAATATAACCGTCAAACCCTACTACGGCTTTGATACGAATGGGGTTCTCCAATGCCGAAAGGAGTTCCAATATGGCATCTTCAGTACCCATCAGTAGCCCTTGGTCTCTTGGTAGGTCTTGCCATCACCGGCCTGCCCTCCAAAACGCTCAGCAGCAGCATCTAAGATCTTGGCGGTGGCTGTCGCGCCAATTCGGGTTACACCCAGCGCCCTGACTTTTAGCAAATCATCTAGCGTCCTGACACCGCCAGCCGCTTTTACTTGCACAGCGGCAGCGCTATGAGCGCGCATGAGGCTTAGGTCATGTTCCGTAGCTCCTTGATAGCCATATTTACCGTCTGGTCCTTTGACCATACCATAGCCTGTTGAGGTCTTTACGAATTCCACCTGCAATTCGCTGCAAATTTCACACAACTTAATCTTGTATTTATCCGCTGGCAGAAAGTCGTTTTCGAAGATGACCTTAAGGGCTGCACCATGCTGATGGGTCATTTTTGCGACTGCTCCAATTTCTTCTCGAACATAATCCCAGTCCTCACCAAGCACCTTCCCGATATTGACTACCATATCAATTTCTACCGCTCCGTCTAAGCAGGCTTGTTCCGTCTCTGCTACCTTGATGGCAATTGTGCTATTCCCTTGCGGAAAACCAATGACCGTTCCGACCATTACTTCGGATCCATCCAACCAGCTGACCGCATCTTTTACTGCATAGGGCTTAATGCAGACCGAGGCCACATCATAAGCCCTGGCCAAATCACACCCTGCTTTCAAATCTTGTGCTGTCATCGTGGGATGCAGCAGGGAATGATCAATCATTTTTGCTAGATCTTTAACACTTACTTCCATTTATTTTAGTTTAGCTCTCCAGTGGTGAAGTGAGGGAGAAAGTTAATATAAGTTGAGTGTTCGATTGAGAAGATCATAAGGTCACCCAACGTTCTTCTTGGTGACTCAGCAAGATGGCATCACATAAACGCACCTCTTGATGTCCATCTTGAAAAGTGGGATACAATGCCTCTTGGCTGGATTTCCCAGCTGCAATAGCATCGTAGAATGAACGGAAACATTGCTTAAACGTATCCGGGAATCCCTCATTGTGTCCACCAGGATAATTGGCAAAGGGCCGGACTCCTTCCTTAAGCAAACTAGGATCTTTCAGCAAATTTTGATTAGCCTCCTTACGCTGTCCAAGCCAAAGTTGATTTGGCTGTTCACTGTTCCAAGCCAAGGCATTCTTAGCGCCCGAGATTTCATATCGCAAACAGTTCTTTCTACCGGCAGTAACTTGGGAAACCCAGAGCTGGCCTTTCCCTCCCCCCTTAAAACGGAACAATATGCTTCCACAATCATCCGTGGTAATATCAACGGCTTCTAGTTGATCCGGAGATATGGCATCATCACTGAAAGTTGCTACTTCTCCCTTAGGTCGTTTCCGGATCGGATGCACCGTGGATAAATCAGCGAAAACAGCTTCCACCTCCATCCCTGTAATGGAATGAATCAAATCCATCCAGTGGGTGCCAATATCAGATACCGCTCGTAAAGCACCGCCTTGATCAGCCAACACGCGCCAATTGTAGTCCGTGTCATACAACAACCAGTCTTGTACATAGCTTCCCACTACGGAGAAAACCCGGCCTACTTCTCCGCCTCTAACCCGCTGCCTCGCCTCCAAATTCAAGGGATAATACCTGATATTATAACAAACTCCGGCAGCTAGGCCCGTTGATTCCGCTAAAGCAACCAGCTCGGCCGTTTCTTCAGCATTCATAGCGAGAGGCTTTTCACACATCACATGTTTCCCTGCCTTCAATGCTCGTTTCGACATCTCGAAGTGTAAAACATTTGGAACCGCTAAATGCACTGCATCAACGTCTGAATCTGCTAGGAGCTCATCAAAAGAGACATAAGCCTGCTCTAGTCCATGAGCATCTCGTACCCGCGCACCTTTGGCTGGTGAGCTTCCTAGTACCCCTTTGACTTTTACTCCCAAGCGCTGTAGCGCCTCAATGTGAACAGGACCAATAAAACCAGTACCTGCAACGGCAGCCGTAAATTGACTATACATGTTCAAGTAAGTTTTTCGTTTCTTAAGTTTCTGATCCAACCGGCAATCCACTATTACCTGCTGATGGACCCGGTAGAAAGATACGAATTCAAATTTCCGAATAATCCTCTTTACAGATAACTATCAATGATCAACTAGAATATATCAGCGTGGCTTAAAGCATCACTTTAAATCCTTATAACTAATCAACTCTATATTAGATTTTTGTAGCACCTCAGCCACCTTTTTACTTAAAAAGACCTTAGTAACACCATCTCGATCTACACCAACATTTTCATATCCTTTATGCCCAACCGTCTGTAGTTCTGGGACATCATAGCCCGGGTGCTCCACAACTAACCAATCGCCTGGGCCCAAATTCTCCAACATCTCGATAAAACGCCCTTCCTTTTCCGCTGCGCTGTATTGATTTCCAGACCAGGAGGGTGTACCTTTCACCCCTAGATTTTCCCAATGAATGTCCAGACCATATTCTTTGGCTAATTGATAGAATAAGTTCTTTGTTGCAGGACTAATATGCCGACACCCCATGTGATCGGACAAATGGCTGAGTTGTGGGATTTTCTTTTTTGCTAATTCGATCTGTGCTCTCCACTCGGCTTCTATCTCAGACAGCACCCAGTCTTGTGATTTCAAATAACCTAATTCAGGAAATCGTTGATTTTGCCAAATCATAGGAAAGAAATAGCCATCCTCATCCACCAAACTGGGGGCTTGGGTAAGGGGACGCCACTTGAGGTTACTCCACTCACTAGTCAGGACAAGGTGCACGCCTGCATCAAGTTCAGGATGCTCCCTTAACATCTGAGCCGCTTCTTCAAACCATGGACCAGGTACGATTACTTCTACAGAACGAGCAATACCACTTTTATAAGTCTCCAGACAGGCGACATTAGCCGCATGTGAAAAGCCCATATCATCAATTCTGATCAAAAGACGGGTCTTGTTGCTCTGTGCACTACAGCTGGAGAAGGTAAGACTACACGCAAGGACACATAGCCCAACTATTCTTCGCAAAATAAGGATCGGGTTTTTCATCAGTATCAGTCTTTATAATTCGTTCAAGAAAAAGTTCAATGGCTAGCCGAAACTGTTTTAGAATAGGTCAAAATCTGTCCATCAGTCACTAGCTGTTCTTTGAGCTTTTCATACGGCACTGCTTGCACGCTCACCCCTTCATCTATAGCTTGCACCGCCAGGGTGGCCGCGCTTTGCCCCAAGATCATAAACACAGGTTCCATCCGAATCGAACCAAAGGCTATATGTGAACTTGAAACACAGATCGGCACGGTCAAATTCGTACATTCTTCCGCTTTGGGCAGTAGCGCTCCTAGATGAATTTGATAGGGCTGCTTAGGTTTTACGCCAAGATCTCCCTCGTTTTGCACATGGCCATCGGGTTTAATATAGCGTTGGACATTGTGGGAATCCATGGTATATGACCCCATGCCTACGGATTCAAGCACCTCGCGCTTCCCCATAACTTCATGCTCTGTCATGACATAGCTTCCGATCATCCTCCGCGCTTCCCTGATATACAATTGATGGGGCCAATTTCCATTGTCCTGAAATTCGTCTTTTGCCAACCCCCACTCGTTCAAGCGATCTTGATATTCCTTAGGAATCCGTGGGTCATTGGCCAGAAAGTACATCAAGCCTTTCTGATACTGTTCGTGTTCTGCAATGATCTCCCGTCTCTTTTCGTAGGAAGCATCCGGGTAATCATAGTTCATACCAATGTTATCGGTACTGAAGGGGCCATGGTTGTTGGTATCGGTTTTCCGGTTGGGAATCGGATCAAATTTTCGAAATAGCTCATCCCATCCCTCCTCAAATACACGCACTAGCAATTCATACTGAGCGGGGTCATAAGTCTCAGGCTTAGGAAATGGAACCCTGTTATCCGGGTGATTACTCAAGCACATACGAAAACAATAGGCCTGTATTCGCTGATCTCCTTCCCCATATTCTCCTGGCGCTTCTGTCGAAATTCGGGGCAAAACCCCACTCGCTGGATTACCCTTTTCCCGATAGGGATCCGTTGGCTTTTTGAAATAATGATCATGATGCAATACCCCGGTCTGAATCCCATTCCATTCCTCTCCATAAACACTATTAGCCTCCCGCCCCACATGATAGCTCACTCCGGCGGAGGCCATTAAATCTCCTTCATAGGTAGCATCAATGAATTGCTTAGCCACAAATTGCTTCCCACTTAAGGTAGTTATTTTACGGATGCTAGTCCCTACCATTTCTACCCCTTTTTCCCGGTCAAGCCATTCATTTCGATATAATGCAATTTCATTGTCTTCAATCAAATCCTCAAAAGCTGTTTCGGCAGCGCTGGGTTCGAAGATCCACATTGTCCGCTCCGCTCCATCAATGGCGGCAGTGCCTTGGCCTCGATTGCCGTAGTCAGAATTCGACTGCCACTTCCATGCTGCACTGTCTTGATAATGCTGATAGATTTTATGATAAAAATGTCGGGCCAGCCCTCCAATTACGGCTTTATTCCCTGTATCAGTCCATCCTAATCCACCTGCAGACAATCCTCCTAGATGCCGGTCAGGGGAAACGATTATCACTGACTTTCCCATGCGCTTAACTTGAACCGCCGCTACCACTGCTGCTGCCGTACCGCCATAAACTACTACATCCGCTGCAAGTACGTCCTCTTCCGTCTCAACAGTTGGGGAGCAGGATGTTAAAAACCCGAGAAGAAAAAAGACAAAAAAGGAGAAGGTTAAATTTTTCATGTACATCTATTTCTATTGATTCTTAATTGATATGAATGCATAACAAATGAGGACTAATTATGGGCCTAAAACAAAGTCACGCTTGGCCGCTCCTCCAGGATGGCACCGAAACCATATATACTCAATTGACATTCACTGCTTCACCAAGCTCTTGCAGCGCCCATTCCAACGCCCAGCTAGTAAAGGCAGCGTAGTTAAAGTCTTTATACTTTCGTTTAGCATTTGGTCCACCCAAGTTCTTTTCAAGTACCTGGTAAAGTGTGGGAATCAAAGGGCGGGCGGCCGGTCCAATCAATTGAATACTTCTAGCTGCCTGCAAGGCTAGCCAAGGACGTTCATCCAACACCCATTTCCCCAATACATCAATAGCTTGGGAATGAGG
>JAHQWA010000500.1 GCA_019634045.1 Saprospiraceae bacterium | reverse complement strand
GTACGAAGGCCGTAAATTCTACTGGAGACCATATTAATAAAAATAATCGGTATAGCTGGAATTGTCTGTATAACAAATTGCACAGTTAGCTATAAGGCTTAGCAATCCCTTCGTTGTACTGCGGGCTTACCAATCCTCTGCCTAAGTTTAAAGGCAATTTGCCATACAGCGGCTGGATTTTTCAAACCTAACACTGCGAGCTAGGTAGAGGTATGATCTTGTAAAATCAATCGCAAGAATTGTTCCTTGTACCGAATCATGATCTTTTCAAATTGGTCAATATCGCCCGATAAGACGGCAGCAATGATGTCTCTATCTCGCTCTTGTTTTATAGGTCCAAAAATGTGCGTGGACTAGATTTGATGCATAGTGGAGCCCTTGATTACAGAATATCGCTAAAAGTTAAAATAATGAAAAATTAGATGCATCAGAAAATAAAGCCTCAGCTAGCCTGCGTTTAAGTCCTATCATTAAGGAAATTTGTCTTGCTCGTTCTGAGTGAACAGTTACAATGCTGTTATTTTTCTAAGCCCAATCCCCCTGCTTAATTAGCACGACCTACATATTGGTCTAACTTCTCTTTTTGAACGTGGTACTGAACTGCTGACGACCACTTTTCTGCTAATCAATGATATCTCTTTTTAAACAGGTCTAGTACATGAGGTTTTATCGTGATTGTAATCAATCATGAATAGATCCCACTATGCATTTCGGCAAGGTAGACTTGAACGAGTCCGTCTTAGTCCTGGCCATGCTATGCGTTCAAATCCGATCCCTGCTGGAGAGTATCCATCCAGGCAATAGATCGGCCTACACGATGCTACGGCAATTCATAATCGCAAATTAACCTTTAATGAAAATTCAAAAGCATTTAATCCTTGCTACAAGTTTATGCTTCGCCCTGCAGTCTTGCGACAAAATCTTACCGGAAGGCCCAGCAGAAAACGAAGTTTTAGATGGAACGGTAGAAGGCCTCACGATTGAAGAACAGCTCTTCTTTGGAGAAGGTGATGAAGCCTTTGCCAAAGTATTCACAGCCGAAGATGGCCTAGGCCCCATTTTCGTGGAAACATCCTGTATCTCTTGCCATATTGGAGACGGAAGAGGACATCCTTTTTCCGAATTAATGAGATTTGCCCTTGTAAACCCCAATGGCACTTTTGATCATTTGGAAGCCTACGGCGGGCCACAATTGCAACATCGATCATTGCCTGGTTTTTTGTCGGATTCCATACCCACTATGGCCAACGGAACAACGGCTCTGCTCGCACCTCCTAGTACCGGACTGGGCTTTTTAGAAGCAGTACCTGATGCTACGCTGCTAGCCTTGGCGGACCCGAATGATCAAGATGGAGATGGTATATCAGGGGTAGTAAGCTATATCGACCCTCCTGATTTCTACCGTCCTTTTTCTTTTAATACCGCTAACGCTGATGGCAAGTACATTGGTCGCTTCGGGCGTAAAGCTGGTGCGATCGATCTACTGATGCAAACCGTTGGAGCGTACCAACAAGATATGGGTATTACTTCCGAATTTCTACCCAATGAACCACAGGGCGCCAATATAGCGGCTCATGAACCAGATGTATCCACGGAAGAAGTACAAGCTGTAGTCTTCTACCTACAAACCTTGAAAGCGCCAGAACGCAGAAATGAAGATGATCCCGATATCATCATGGGACAAGAGATTTTTTCTACCATCAATTGTAGTGGCTGTCACACGCCACAACTCGAAACGGGTGATGCTGAAATTGCCGTTCTGAACAATGTTATCTTCTATCCTTATACTGATCTTTTGCTACACGACATGGGTCCCGAACTCGACGATAATTACACCGAAGGTTCAGCTACCACTGCAGAATGGCGCACTACGCCATTATGGGGATTAGGGCTGGCACCGGATGCACAAGGAGGAGCCTATTTTTTAATGCATGATGGCCGGGCAACTAGTATTGATGAAGCCATCCAAATGCATGGAGGAGAAGGTAGTAACAGCAGAGAGGCCTATAACGCCCTTTCAGAAAGTGAAAAAAATCAGTTGATTGCCTTTTTGGAAAGCCTCTAGCCTGGTATTGGCCGTCCTATTGCCGAGCATTCACAACATTATATTTTCAAGTCCCCAAGCACAATCCTAGTTGGCTATTTTTTTGGACAGCCAATACCATTTGGAAAATGCTTATATCAAGAAAAGACTATGCGACTACACAACATATTTTTGGGAATCTGTATCCTTTGTTCTTCTACCTTATTTGCACAAGAAGTCGAACCTTCCAAGGTGGCAGATATGCAAGGAGAAGCCCCCCCTAACGATCTAAACGCCCAATTCTATCGAACCCAAGGTGAGCTCAAATTAACACCATTACCGCCCTTACCGGAAGAGGTCTCCAATATGGAAGCACGCTTTTATAGACCTAGCCTGCTTCAACAAAAGACTGAAAAAGGTACATTTTCTATGGGCGGTTATGCAGAAGCCAATACACAATACTTTCTTACTGAAGGAGAAGGGGAAGGCTTGCATCTCCAATTCAGGCAATTGCATTTGTTTGCCCAATCCAACATGCTCAACGATAGGCTCCACTTCATTGCGGATGTAGGATTTGATCCCGTCAACCAACAATTCAATTTGACGGAAGCGGCCGTTAAGGTTAAGTTTCATTCTGCCATTAACTTTCGTGCAGGAGTCATCTTACCGCCACTTGGTTATTTCAACCAGAATGCAGATAGCCCGGTGCTCGATCTAATCGATCAACCCATCTCCTCAACCAGAATTATTCCCTCCAGACTTTCGGAGGTTGGATTTGGGTTCAATGGTCATCTTCCATTTAATGAAACCTTTGAAATTACGTATGAGCTATATGCTGTCAATGGTCTACAGGATGGCGTTGTCGATAATGACCTGCCGCGAACCGCCATTGATCTAGGCAAAACCGGCAACCTCTTTGGAGCAGACAATAATGACAAATTGGCCTATACAGGCCGCATTGGTCTACATCGAAAAAATTTCGCCGAAGTTGGTTTTTCCTATTACCGTGGCGTGTACAATACGATTGAATTAGATGAAATTGAGATTGATGTACCACGCGCCTTATCAATTATGGCCGTAGATGCTCGGCTGAAGGTTGGAGAACTACGGATTAAGGCCGAAGGTGCGTTGGCTAACGTAGATGTATATGATGGGTTAGGTCAATTATTCGGAGAAAAACAACTGGGATATCACGTGGAAATGAGTTACCCCGTTCTCCAGCATATTACCTTGCTCGGTCAGGATGACAATCAATTGCGACTAGCCGTACGCTATGAATTAACAGATTACAATGTCGACAACTTTGAGCAAACCGAAACCGAAGTTTTTGATGATATCATGGGTTTTAGGGCCGGACTAGCGTTGCGTTTTAGTCAGACCGCTGTTATAAAAGCGAACTATTGCTATTTTTGGGAAAAGGATATCCTTGGAAATGCTTCCGAAATAGGAGGTATTCAACTTGGCATTGCATCTTATTTTTAGGGAGATGCACTAACAACCCAAACTATGTTCGACCAACCACTGTACGTTTTAGGTATGCTATGTCTAGGTATTCTTTTGTCAGAGTGGTTGGTTCGAAACACCTTCTTTAAGCGATTTGGCACGGCCTTAGTGGTGATTCTGCTGGTTGCAGTGATGGCCAACCTGGGAATAGTCCCGTCCGCTTCGAATGCCTCCCCAGTTTATGGCGGTATTTTTACTTACATCGCGCCATTGTCGATTTTCTTCCTGTTGCTCGATGTAAATTTAGAGAGTATCCGAAAGGCGGGTGCTCCAATGCTCATCTTGTTTGGCGTAGGTAGCATTGGTACCATATTGGGCGTCCTGGCAGGCATGTACCTGGTTGATGGGGCAGAGCATTTTGGTGACTTGTACCCTGCCATTAGCGGCATGTTCACCGGTACCTACACGGGAGGGAGTGTCAACTTTAATGCGGTAGCACTGCATTACAATGTTATGGAAGAAGGCACCTTATTTGCCGGTATGATTGCCGTGGATAATATCCTTACCGCCATTTGGATGATTGTCACCTTAGCACTTCCATCTTTGTTTCGTCGGCTGCGAAAGTCTGATCAGGTTCTTCCGACAGAAACAACTACACCAACAGAGGTGCACGTAGAGCGAGAGAGTGAAAATCTAAATATAATCTCACTAAGCATCATTCTAAGTTTAGGGTTCTTTTCATTGCTCTTTTCTGATCTGCTGGCAGAGTGGCTAGCTACCATGGGTATTGCTATTCCCTCCATACTGATTCTAACAACTATTGCCTTGGTTTTAGCCCAGATCCCAGCTGTACAAAACTTAACCGGCGGACATATTATCGGCTTATTTTGCGTCTACTTATTCCTCGCTGTAATCGGCGCATTTTGTGAATTTGCCGCATTGGCCGAAATTGGTGACCAGGCGAGTCGCTTATTGATTTTGGTCATGACCATTGGCGTTGTACACGGTCTGGTGGTTTTTGGTGTAGCGGCGCTTGGCAAGCTAGATTGGGATGTGGCTGCAGTAGCTTCTCAAGCCAACATTGGAGGTTCTTCTTCTGCCTTAGCGTTGGCGAAGAGTTTGGATCGAATGGATTTGTATTTGCCCGGCATTCTCGTTGGTGCCTTGGGTAGTGGATTGGGTACTTATCTTGGGTTTATGGTGGCGGGATGGTTGGGGTGAAAAGAGATAGTACTAACCAACTCAAAGTGACAAGCGAGGTTCTTCTTATGCGGATCGCTTTCATTATTTATCTGTCAATAACAGCGCCAGCACCCCATAGCGTTTTTCCTGGTGGTTCCCACTAGCCATTAAACAATAGGTCTGTCCATCAATTTCAACGAGATCAAAATCAGCTAGGTAGTCATCTTGTTCGTAAAGTAGGCTTGCCTCATTATTGGGATCACAAAACCACAGGCCACCCTTCTCCCCCACCTGGGTAACAAACAGTCGCTTATGTTTGTCTAGGGCTAAGCCATCAAAGTCATTCAACTCCTTGAGTCCTGCAATTGGTGTCATCGTCTTGCGTTCAAGTTCGATATTTGTTCCATTCCAGCCTACTACGTGTAAGTAGCCTTTTGCGGCTACAATCCCATTGGCATATTGCAAAGTATCATCATCCTGATAGATAAGCTGTAAGCTATCTTGTAGGAGTTGATAGATCGCATGTGTACCGGAGCCCGTCACGTAAATATCGCCACCATCCGAAATGGCTACATCATTTAGCATGGGATTGGTCTGAGTTACTGGAAATTGCTGCACGACTCGTTCGCTTACCAGATCAATCTGCAACAACACATCGATATCTGCCACAAATAGCTGATCTTCAAAAATAGCCATACCCGTAGGACGGTTAAGCTGAGGTATCCATTGCAGTTCCAGTACTTGACCTGATTCAGAAAGTTTGGATAAAAAGCCTTGTCCATTTTTAGCATAGCCTACTCCATTGCTTACATAAATGTATTCGCGCGCTTGATCGTAGATGACTGATTCTGGTGAGGCAAAGTTTGCATTCGTATACCAGGCTTTGGTTATTTCTGGTATGCTATCTTCTGGTTCTTGACGACAGGAAATACTTCCTATCCCTAGCACTATTAATAGACCAATAATTAAAAGCTGCTTTGGCATCATCTGCATGGTTGTTTCAAATAGACCCCAGTTTTTGTATTGCCTTCAAAATACCTTTCTAGCCATTGGGAGTTTCTTCAGCAGAAAGGCAAACCCAAAGCACAATAATAAGGCTACTGGAGATAACACCACAAACTTCCAAATTTGCGGTATGTTGAAGCTCAGAAAAATAGCACTCAACAAAACAATCAACGGTGCATGAAAGACATAAACCCCATAGGCGCTTGCCGACAATCGCTTAGCCAATATCCCTTGGGTATTGAAGCGCGACTTGAAAATACCCAATAAGGCTACAATCATACCAATCCCGACCACTTGTTCCCACAATGCATAGACTAGATTTCGCCACCCGAAACCACCCATAAAAGCTTCAGGTCCGAGTTCAGCTGCCCCTCCCAGCACAAAAATGAGTGGAAAGCCCACTAGAATTAATAGCTGTACTGCTACAAACCAGCGCCAACCCATTATAGGGGTTATGGTATCTAACCACTGGTTTTCATACGCTACGAGGCCAAAGGCAAAGAGGAAAATATATTGCAAAAAATGCGGTAATTGAAAATTGGTGAAAGGCATAGACCAGCCTACAGGAAGCCAAATGCGAATCACAAACTGTCCTAATCCAAGCAGTAAAGCAAAGATCAGAATAGAACGGGTAGATGGTGCATTCATGGAAATCGAATGAGTTCCGACTTTAGTCATTTTCCACAAGACATAGACAAAAGTAAAAATGAGTAAAGCCTCCACAAACCACATTGGGCCGAAGCCAAATAGATGCAAAGGAGAGATATAGTACAATAGGGAAACATCTTCCCCATTAATGTACCTGTTACAAATAAAGACGGTCAGC
>JAHQWA010000499.1 GCA_019634045.1 Saprospiraceae bacterium | reverse complement strand
TGAGCTAAAGCTCATCGTCTTGGCGATGGATTTACGGATACCATCTTCAAGCAATGCGGCTGCATCGCCATTCGCACCCATTGTCAATACGGCTTCTGCCTTTAGGAAATCAACAAATGAGGATAACATGATCGGATGGATACCAGCTCCTAATCCACCATCTACACCGGCATTTCCGATTCCTGTGCAGTCGTCTGCATCAAACTTACCACCCGCTGGGTAAAGTCCCCAGGTAGTACGCTTCAATCCATCAGGTGGGATACCATCTTCATTACCGTGGGTTCTTCCCCAGTATCCGCCATACTCACCATTAGGGTCACCAAATTTATCATTGGAAGCTGTACAGAAAGGTCCTTTGTAGGTTCCAGGATAGTGCAATGGAAGTCCGAAATCAAGGCAATCTAAAGTAAACAAGTCTTCTCCTACTTCGTCACAATCCTGACGATAGAAGTAGTATCTCAAACGTGGGTCTTCCGTTTCTTTATCTCCGAACATTTCCCACATCATCCAGTTAGACATGTAGTTTCCACCACCCGTCTCATACGCCCCGTACTTAGGGTGACGAGAGAATGGATTGTTACGCTCCGTTCCATAAGGGAAAGCGAAGTCATCGCTTGCTGTGCTAATCGTTGAACTCATCAATGCATTTACTGCACTCACGTTATTGTCTACCAAACGAGTCTGTATGTAATAGCGAAGTTTCAAGGTGTTAGCTAGCTTCAACCATTTACCCGCGTCACCTCCGTAATACAAGTCGTTAGCAGGTGTTCCCTTAGGGCTACCCAGCTCACCAATTGCTTCATCCAATAAACCTAGAGCGGCTGCATATACAGCTGCGTCATCATCTGCCGCAGGACTTGGGTTTTCAACCCCCTGTCCAGCTTCAGAGAAAGGAACATCTCCGAAAAGATCCACTAAAGTCATGAGCACATAGGCCTTCATTACCTTAACGGAACCAGTGAAAGTGTTCAATCCATCTGCCGATGCAATTTCAATAACCAGATCCATATCAGGGAAGAGGTTACTGTAGGCTTCGCTCCAGATACCGTTGAAAGTAGCCGGAGATGTAGCGTTGTCATACAGAGGACCAAACATATGGCGCATACGCACGAACTGCATAGTAATGTCACTGGCAGTGTACGCAAAATCGCGGAAATCTATTACAACTTGGTTGTACACCAAATCAAGCTCTGCCTTATCTGCCGTTACAGCATTTGGGTTATCTAGCAATCCGTCTAGCTCAGTTAAATTGTCACAAGCAGACATAAAAATCACTAGCAAAGTGCAGAGACTTAGCTTAAGAATATTTCTCATGTTTTTTGCTCTTTTTTGATTAGAAGGTAATCCTCAAACTTCCTCCAATTTGCTTAGAAGTAGGTACATTCATAAACTCAAAACCTCGACCGTTACCTACACCAAGACTCAATACTTCTGGATCAAAGTTAGCACCGTCAGGGAAACCAAAGGCATCATACCATAGGTTCTGGCCAGAAAGTGTAAAAATTACGGAACCAAATGGAGAGTTCTCAATGAGACTCTTAGGCAACGCATAGGAAACAGATACCTCACGCAACTTTACATAAGTTCCGTCATAAGTACGCATTTCATCTCTAAATACACCACCATTGGTCCAGTAGTGATTGTTAGGAGTAATTTGGATGTTGTTAGGAGTTCCATCACCTAGTACACCAGGTACAATTACAGGAACGAAACGATCAAAGTCTGTTTCCTGCAAAATACCACGACCCATCAAAGTAGAAGGACCAGTAGCGTAGATCACACCTCCATCAGAATATGTAATAAGAGCATTAACAGAAAGTCCTTTGTAAGTCAATGACAATCCACCATTAGCTGTGAAGTTAGGGTTAGGATCACCTAGTTCTCCAATGTCTGGAGCATCTTGGTATACACCATTAGATGCAATAATTGGATTGCCAGCATCATCACGACGAATTCTATCCCCTAAGATAATACCGTAAGGTCTTCCTACGATCGCATAGTTACCCAAACTACCATTGGCAGATGCGAACTGAATTTGATCTACACCATCAGACAAAGCCTTCACCTCACTGACGATTCTCGTTAAGTTACCGTTTAAGGTCAAAGAGAAGTCCGCAGTCTGGATTGGCGTAATATCAAGTCCTAATTCAATACCTTGGTTAGACAGCTGCGCGCTGTTTACAGTTGTGTTACTGAAACCAGTAGATGGGTCTAACTGCAAGTTGATGATCAGGTCAGTAGATTGCTTATCAAACAAAGAAAGGTCAATCCCTACTCTGTTGTTGATAAAGCGACCTTCTAAACCAAATTCGATCTCCGTGTGCAACTCAGGCTGCAAGTTCGGGTTACCGAAAGTATTAGATACTGAGTTCGTATTCAATACAGCACCACCTGCTGCTTTGAAAGCATTAGGCGTAGTAGCCAATACGTTACGTGTATTATATGGATTTGGATAACCCGCTGAAGTACCATATCCCAAACGAATCTTCAAGTAGTTCAACATTGTGCTCTGCTGAAGACCTGGGAAAGCTTCCGTTGGAATGAAAGAAACAGAAGCAGAAGGATAGAATACCGATCTGTTCTGTGGTTCCAAAGTAGAAGTCCAGTCATTACGTGCCTGTACGTTAAAGTATAAGTAACTCTTATACCCCAAAGAAGCCGTCGCATAAGCTCCCATCAAGTTTTCCTCTTGGAAAGAAGAGAAGTTATTGTGGGTAATGAAGTTGTTGTGTGTCAACAATCCATATACAAACTGCTGTGTACTATAAGTACCCGTGTAGTTTCTAGTATCACGACGGATATTCAAACCAACCACACCGTCCAAGCTCAAGTTTTCACCTAGCGGCTTGTTGTACATCAAGTTCAAGTTGTGGTCTTGGATCAAGTTGATACGTTCGTTGGTTTGCATCAAACCGTCAGGCTGCTGACGTCCACCTTTGTTGATGTGATATCTTGATCTGGTGTTGTAACCATCCAAACCTAAACGGTAGGTAGCTGTCAACCAGTCAGCGATATCATAACTCAAGTTAATCGTACCGAAGAAGCGACTAACCAATTCTTTATCTCCCGTATTGTTCAACGTCCAGATTGGGTGCTGAATGTCGTTACCACCACGATAGTAGATAGAAGACTTATCTTGAGGATTTTCATACTCAAGTTCATACAAACCAACAGATCGTGGCGTGTAGAATACGTTGGAGAACAAAGAAGCAAATGTTGGGTTTGAACTTGTACTACGACCAGCAGGCGGTGCAACGCGATCAGAGTTTACGTAGTTAAACGTAGAGTTGATCTTAAGACCATTAGCTAGTTTGGTAGAGATACCCAAACCAAAATTGTGCTTATCATACTGACTCAAAGGCACGAATCCTTCTTCACTGCGGTAACCATAGCTGAAGTTCAATGAAGTACCATCAGACAAACGGTTAGCCACGTTGATAGAAGTATTGGCGATCAAACCAGTTTGGAAGAAATTCTGTAGGTTGTCGTATGCTCGGTAGTCGTAGCGAGCACCTACGTATTCAGGGAATACGTCGTTCAAAGCCGCACGGTCATAAGGGTGAGCAATGGTTCCGTCCGCACCCAAGCTATTACGGCCTGGCTGATCGAAGGGAGCACCCCAGTTAGAGAATGCCGCAGCAGCTCTGTTTTGCCAGCCATTACCATACAAATCCTGATCATCAGGTAGAGAGGCAATGTCATTGGCAAAGAAAGATTGATCGATAGTAACTTCGAACTTCTTGTCCAGTTCAGAAACTGCACCGTTCTTAGTTGTGATCAATACCACACCATTACGACCCGCTTCACCATACAATACCGTTGCACTCAAACCTTTCAAGACACTAACTTCAGAGATGTTGTTAGGATCAAGGTCAAGGAAACGGCTGGAAGAAGTAGCACCACCGGAAGCAGCACCACGGTCAGTATTGGTGTCAGAGTTAAAAGGAACACCATCTACAATAAAGAGAGGTTGGTTAGTACCTGTAATAGAAGAGTAACCACGGATGATTACGTTGGTACCAGAACCCGCCAAACCTGATGTTTGGCTGATATCTACACCTGCAACCTTACCACGAAGTACACGAGCTACGTCAGCTTCAGGTCTAAGTTCGATATCTTTAGTTCCCAAGGTTGTTACCGCATAACCAAGTGCTTTTTTCTCGCGCTTGATACCCAAACCTGTTACAACTACCTCGGTAAGTTGTTCTGCAGATTCAGTAAGGGTAACGTCAATTACGTCGGAAACACCAATTGCTACCTCTTCAGTAGCAAATCCAGTATAGCTCACTACCAAAGTAGTGGCGCCTTCTGGGACGGTCAAGGCATACTTGCCGTCAAAGTCAGTAACAGTACCGGTGGTTGTACCTTGAGCCAAAACAGTTGCTCCGATCAAGGTCTCACCACTGTCGTCGGTAACAGTACCGCTGATAGTCCTCTGTGCCATGGTTACACCCACGCAAAAGAGGACCAGTGTAAAAACTAGTGAGAGTTTTTTCATACTAATCCAGTTTTATATGAAAAATAAAAAATCCTACCGCTGTCAAAATTAGGCTTTTTGTTAAACTTTCCATAACGTTTTTTTAACTTTCAAAAAGTTCAACTCATCGACAAGGGTCAAATAGTCCGTTTTTTTAATTCTTCATGGGCAGACTATAATGGAACTTTTACTTCAAAACTGAATGTCGTGCAAATTTTTATTTGGTATAAATCTTATCATTGAAACTTTCAACCGGAATTTTGGATTAGTCTGCCAGATTGCAATCCTAAAATCGTGTTAAAATTTTAATTTTTCCGAACATTTGTGCAACACCAATATTTCCGTTTACGTTGCCGTTCTTTCCTACTATTCTTCTATCCGCAAGCAATATAAGTATCGCTGAATCGTGTTTTTCAGGCCCAGATAGAGTGCATCAGCAATCAAAGCATGCCCAATCGACACTTCTAGCAATTGGGGTACCTCTTGCTGGTAATAACGGAGGTTCTCCAAGTTAAGATCGTGGCCCGCATTGACCCCTAGTCCCAATCGGTTAGCCAGGGCAGCACAGCGACTATGAGCCTCGACTGCTTTTGCTCGATCCGCCTGAAAGTGCTTTGCATAATTACCGGTGTAGAACTCTATTCGGTCAGCACCGACAGCTTTAGCTCCTTCAATAAAGCGCTCCTCCGGGTCGACAAAGAGTGATACGCGGATGCCCGCTGCCTGCAGTTCTCCTATAATCTCCTTGAGAAAGGCCGCTTCATGAATGGTATCCCAGCCCGTATCTGACGTGAGTACTCCCGGAGGGTCGGGTACTAGTGTTGCTTGATGCGGTCGATTGTCCAACACCAGCTTCATAAAGTTGGGATTCGGGTATCCTTCAATATTGAACTCTGTTTTTACGATCGCCTTCAACTCCGGAATATCACTATATCTAATATGTCGTTGATCGGGGCGAGGGTGTACGGTGATTCCCTGTGCACCGAAGGTTTCACAATCCTTTGCCACCTGGATCAAGTCGGGCAAATTCCCACCTCTGGAATTTCGCAGCAAAGCTACTTTATTGATGTTTACACTTAATCGAGTCATTTCCGTTGATCATTTTAGGAATGAATTTGGTTGCATAGATGTCGTGTGGCTTTACCGCAACTTATGCACCATTCCTCAGTTATTTAATTAAATTCGCAACTGAATCCTCTGTTAATCCAAGTCAGTTACGGGCATTTCTTCGGCGCGAAATTACATGCTTATCACCTACTTTTCAAGTTGATGAGCTTAGTCAAGGCTATAAAAGAACCGCCCAAGGGCACTAAGACTAGGATCGCCAATTGAGCTAGGCATACAAAATTAGAGCTGCATGGAACCGCAAACCTTATCAACTGCTACGAGATCAGTAAGAATGCCCTTATTGATGATCTTGGCGTTTCTTTTCATTGGCATGATCGTTGGCACCCTTTTGGCCTCTTTAGTCAATCTATTGATCAGTGAGATTTGGGGTATCCCCATCAGTTCTATGGTGAATATCAATGCCGACACGCCATTTGGTGAGCGTCAGTTTTTTCGCACCCTCAACCTGGTCAGTCACGTGCTCACCTTTACTCTCCCTGGCTTAGCTACCGCCTATTTATTCTATAAAAGAAAATGGTGGGAAAAATTAGCTCTGAATATCCAACCCCAAGGCTTCTTTATTGTAGCTGGAATCGTCTGGCTAATGGTATCCTTCCCTTTTGCACAATGGAGTTACTGGTTCAATCAACAACTTCCCTTGCCGAGTTGGGCTACTAGCCTGGAAGGGCAGGCAGAAGCCATGATCGCCGGACTATTGAACATGGAAAGTATTGGGGAACTGATCTTTTCTTTACTAGTCATGGCAGTTGCACCAGCGGTCGGCGAGGAAATCATTTTCCGGGGTATTCTGCAAAAGGAATTTGAAGGGCGGATGCGAAATCCGCATGTGGCTATTTGGGCAGCAGCGGTTATTTTCAGTGGGTTTCATATGCAATTTGAAGGTTTCCTTCCTCGCCTCATCCTTGGGGCCTTGCTGGGATACCTTTTCTATTGGAGTCGAAATCTCTGGATTCCGATAATTGTTCATCTCTTCTACAATGGGATTCAAATCATAGCCTATTATTCCTATGGTGCAGCACTAGACGAAATGGCTGCTGAAAGTGAAATGCCAAACCTCTTCCTAAGTCTAGGGTCATTGGTCCTGTTTATAATTGGAGGATGGTATTTGGCGAAGCATAGTAAAACATTAGAGGAAAAGATTGTATGAAAGGATTGATAAGACGAGCGCTTACCGCCGTGATTTTTGTGGTAGTTATGGTAGGAGGATTATTCGGGGGACATTATTCATTTGTTGCCCTTTTTCTATTGATCACAGGTTTATGCCTATGGGAATATCTCGGGCTGGTACTAGAAAACGCTGGAAAAAAGGATCTGATCCGGAAGCTATTGGGACTGGGCATGGGAATACTGCCATTCGTACTCGCTTCTATTGTTCAACTCAATTTAATCTCCGACCGGGAGAATTTCATCGTCATTGCATCCATCTTATTCTCTCCCTTCGTCTTTTTATCCTTTGTATATGAGCTTTATACAAATTCCGAGAAACCGTTTAGCAATATTGCCTATATGATCCTGGGGGTATTCTACATCGGGATCCCTTTCGCCTTACTTGATTTCATCGCCTTTGCGGGAGAGTTCTTTTATGCAACGACCGTTCTAGGCCTCCTTATTTTGACCTGGACAAATGACACGATGGCCTACGTAATCGGTTCACAGATCGGCAAAACACCTCTATTCCCGCGGATCTCTCCCAAAAAGACTTGGGAAGGGACACTCGGCGGTGCTGCCATCTCCTTTATGGCAGCCTACGTCTTAAGCCTCTACATCACCGAACTTAGCTTGGTTAATTGGTTGGTATTGGCTCTAATTATCTCTGTTTTTGGCAGCTTAGGGGATCTAGTAGAATCAATGCTCAAACGTAGTCACCAGATTAAAGATTCTGGCAGTCTCCTACCTGGACATGGTGGATTCCTGGACCGCTTTGATGGTTTTATCTTTATGTTGCCCTTTGCAGCCGCCTATTTGTTGTGGCTTCGGTGAGGGGGGAGAAGAGGACAGATGTAAGAGGACAGAAGACAGATATAAGAAGACAGAGGACAGAGGACAGAGGACAGAGGACAGAGGACAGATGTAAGAAGACAGAAGACAGAGGACAGTGCATTTGACACCTCAATAACCTCAACCCCATTGAATATGGACTATTGCCCAAAATTGCCAAGACAAATGTCTTCCGACATCCGACAAGCGAATCTGACATCTGACATCTGACATCTGACATCTGACATCTGACATCTGACATCTGACATCTGACATCTGAC
>JAHQWA010000039.1 GCA_019634045.1 Saprospiraceae bacterium | reverse complement strand
TCGGATCGTTGACACACCGATCGTAGATATTGCGCCAGACGTAGATATTAGGTTTGCAGGCCCCATGATTCCTAGTCTAATCCGTGGAACTACAGGTATGGTCTTTGATACCAGTGGTATCGATGTAGACGTGGATGACGAAGACGAGATCCTATATGGTATACTACAATGGTTTTTTACCATAGGGGCCACGGCCTTACTATTTACTGGCGTTGGTAGCTTAACGGCACTAGGGATAGGACTATGGATAACCTTAGTGCAAGATCTCTGGCAGGCAGATGCTGAATTTGAGAATGCACCCAATACTGTCAGAGATAGTCTGGCTACAGCCCTAGGGGCTCAATTAGGCCTTTTGGCGGAAGCCTTGGATGATGACACTGAGGTCGGCGAACTCCGTATTGACGCCACTCCGGATTCTCTTCAAGTCGTAGCGGGTAACATGGTTTTTTTGGCTCAGGTCCTAATTGTCCCGATTGAAGTGGGCATGTTCTCTGCTGAGTATTCCAAGCAACTGCGTCGGTTTGTCATTTTTCAATTGAATGATGGGAGAAGATTTCGGGCGCAAGAACTGGCAAGACTGATGAGAGCAGGGAAGGTCAGCGTCCCGGGCTTCCACGAAGTAGGAGGGAACTACCTCCGGGCCAACCCTGACGATATCAATGCAAATAATCTCCTACAACAGTTTAAAGGAAATGAAACCACGGAAGTTGTTGTAAATAGCAAAAGAACTTAGAGAAGGTCGATTGAACGGCGGGGGATTCTGGTATTTGAGTATCACTCCCGTTCGTCCACGCGACATCTACGTCCATTTACGCAAGAAGGCTGGCGAGATTGATAGGACATTTTTAACTTGAGTGGCAAGCATTCTCTTACACAGTCAACTGCTCAGGTATGCCAATTAAAACCATCATAGAAATTTTCTCGGCCCTACTAATTTTGGTAGGATTCGAGCTCTTTAATCGCCGTCACATCAAAGCTTTTACCATCATGGCTGTAGGGCAGTTCTTAGCCATGATCGTTTGTATCGTGGCCTCCTTATGGTTTCTAGCTTTTATGCATCTCGTCAATTTTCTAATGCAGATCCGAGGTTGGTATAAATGGCAATCAAAGACGGTCTAAGGAGCAACTACTTGGTCGGATTTTTTTGCTGATACCTTGTCAAGCGGTTCCACCTTGGCTACTAATACTTTCGATAAAGAGGCCTTCTGCCATGGTTTTAGGTTCTTATAATGAGGGCCGAACAATCGCCCCCCTTTCCAAACATTAGCGATGAAGTGCCGATGGGGTGCAACTAGGCGCGTGGCTTTAAGAGACTTTACAGGAGTCTTTTTTGTCTTTTTTACGCTAACTTGAATGTGGGCAATATTGGCTTTCGACTTGGACTTTAGCCAGGGCTTGTAGTTCTTAGCTCTTGGCCCCTGTAGGTGTCTAGGGATTTGAGCGTAGCCCATTGCGGCTAGGGTGAGCATGCCCATTAAGGCAATGACCTTTTTCATTAGATGGTGGTTAACTTGGTTCAATGTTATTTGGCTAGGCTGTAAATGGTTAGTTTACAACTCTACACCTAATTTAGGAAACCTCTTGATTTTTGAAGATTATTTCACAACAAAATGTGTATAAATTTGAAAATTCCTCAACTGATACTCTTGTTTTTGGGCATCGGTAGCACTTGCCTATTCGGTCAATCCGTCGCCAAAGACTATTCGCATTCGGTATTTGCCCATGGAGGGTTGACCCGCCTAGATACGACCAAGCCAGTGATCTATCTCACATTCACCGGAGGAGATTACAACGATGGGAAAAAAGTAGTGAGGCGCACACTTCGACATAAGTCTGTTCCCGCCAATTTTTTCTTTACGGGGGATTTTTATCGCCTAAAGGCCAACCGATCATTTATCCGATCCTTAATAAAGGCGGGACATTACTTAGGAGCCCATTCGGATAAACACCTCTTGTATGCTACTTGGGAAAACCGAGATTCACTCCTGGTCACCAGCTGGGAATTTGAGAAGGATCTCCTGGCGAACTACGGAGCGATGGCGGCATTCGGGATTCAGACAAGCCAAGCTCCTTTTTTCATGCCGCCCTACGAATGGTATAATCAAAAGATCAGTGGATGGACGAAAGCACTGGGCTTACAGTTGATCAATTTCACGCCTGGAACTCGATCGAATGCCGATTACACTACCCCAGACATGGGCAAACGCTACTGGGCTAGCCAGGCCATTTTGCAAAGCATCTTAGATTTCGAAGCCCGAGAAGGGAATGGATTGAATGGCTTTATCCTACTGCTTCATGTAGGTACGCATCCTAGTCGTAAGGATAAAATGTATCGGCTTCTTCCCACTTTGATCGATACCCTGCGTACTAGGGGCTATCGGTTTGCCGCCTTCCACGACTTGCGCTAATGTTTTATAATTTAAGCAGAATTCTCTTTTCTGTAAACCAGCGTGCTATCGCTAGCACCAATAGGGAAAAGGCAATCGCTTTCAAAAAACCAAGCCAACCGCTGTTCATAAAGGCCGGTAGAAAGCTAAATCCCAGGATTCCGTAGATGAAAGGCGGGATGATATAAGTTAATAGGGGATTCTTTCCTGCGGCTTGCAAGAAGGAGGCCCATTTGCTCTTCCCTTTGACATCAACCAACCAATAGATAAAGGGATACAAAATGCTGCAAATTCCGGCACAGTAATAGGTCCAGCTAGGTGTTGCCCTGATCTTGGAAATACCTTCTATCGGATCGGTCAGGTATCCCAATAATAACAATCCCAAGCCCCAAAGAAGCATATGGAGCACCTTATTTTGATGGCTTTTCGCTTCTTGCCCATTATTCATCAATGTAGAACAAAAGATTCCACTTAATACAATCAGTGCATGCGCTAAATGGCCCGATTGCCCCCCCAGCCAAGATTCTGCTAGGAATGGAACCTGAGTCCGAATACCAATATATATAAGGCTAAGGCCGACAAATCCTCCGAGTACGCCCCATTTACCTTTTCCGGACCCGATATATACCAAGATCGAGATGAGATAAGCCCATCCAATTAAGCCCAATATTCCCCACCAGCTGGGGGTCATACCACTAAGATTACCAGCTTCTCCTTTGCGGTATAGAAAGTAGAGAACGATTAAGATTAACCCACCTACCGCTTGGAGTATTTTAGCCTTGTTGGTAGTACCGCCCGATTCTTTTTGAGGATAGTTATTCCAAATCAGAACGGCTGCCACATAAAGAGAAGGTGCCCAGATCCACTTAGGGATCAAGTTCGCTTCCAGATTCATCTCTCCGGAGTTGACCATATACACCCCCAGTATCAATAGGCCAAGGGTTCGCTGAACAACATGTCGCCAGAAGCCCCAAGTGTCACTGCTAGAGAGCCGACCTTGAACGGCGAAGGGTATAGCCATGCCTACTATAAAGAGAAAGGCAGGGAAAACCACATCAACAAAGGTCATTCCATCCGCGTCCGCGGCTACGTGCTTCATCCAGGCTGGAATATCGCTCACCCCGGCTAGGTCATTTACAAACACCATCATGAAGATGGTCAAGCCGCGAAATATGTCAATAGATAGTATCCGCTTCATAGGTTTACAGTTGGCTGAGCAGGACCATCATTAAGATCGCATCGGCGGTACCATCCATGGTGGGCTCATTGGTAGCGTAGTCCCCGATATCATCGTGATAGACAACAAAATCATTTTGAAACTCCGCAAATTCATCTGGCTCACTCAGCACGAGTCCCTTCAAATAGTTGTGGATGGTCGCAAAGATTGGGCCGTCTATCAAGCCTCCCGCCGGAGTCTTGCCTTCTAAGGCTCGTGGAGGAAGATGAACATCCAGGGGTGTTTCGCCACCTTCAGGTATGCCGGTAAACATGCTCGTTCCCCAGGGATTACGCCCTAGCAACCAATCTCGATGAAGCAGCATCAGGGCGTGAAATTGTTGATCTCCAGTCATTTTTTCGTACAGAAGAGCTTGTGTGACAAAGTTCGTGATGAGGTTACTTGAGCACCACAAAAAAGGAACGCCGATTTGAAAATTGTTGGTCAAGGAACGCGCTAATACCTTTTCAATATTGGCCTTATACCACTGGGCCAATTGTCGGCGGACGCTATCTGGTGCCACCTCATAAAGCGAATAATGCCCCATGTTCATAAAAGGGTATAGCTCATAATGCATCATCGTATCTCGCGCCATCCACCCATCATCCTTAATCACGTGAGCATAGTGAATAGCATCTTTTAAGTAGTGGTCTTCTCCAGTCAGCTTGAAAAGTTCAGCAGCCCCCCATTCCATGTCATCTGCCCAGGTATTTTCATTGTATCGATAAGGTGCGCCGAAAGAATTACCTTGTTGGAAGCCTTCTTTTTCCTTGCCCAGTTGAAATAACTCTATCGCTGCTTTCTGGCAGCGCGCCGCAAAAATGGTATCTAGACCAACACTTTGCCAAACCCTTGCTCCTAGGGCAAATGCGGCCGCACAGCGCCCGGCCAAATTAGCCACGCCAGTAGCCTGACTTTTCCATTTTCCTAGACCCTGTGGCTCACCATTGGCGAAATAGGCTGCTCGATAGGAGTTAGGCCCCCAACCATATTCTGCATTGTCTTTATGCGGGTATTTAAAACCTCTATGATCTCGGTCATCGGCGATCTGATGGATCAACCAATCCGGTTTAGGGTGAAGTTTCAAGATCCAGTCTAAACCCCATTTCGCTTCATCCAGTACATCTGGTATTCCATTTGCCCCTGGATGGCCGTAAGCATCCACTTTATCTTTAAAAGAATCGGGGGCTTCCAGGTAGGCGAGTAGCATGCGAGCCGTGGCATTGGAGCTGGTGATTAGATACTTTAATTGATCCCCTGCATCATGCCAACCCCCACTGAAGTCGAAATAAGTAGAATCAGCAATGGGGGCATAGAAAATTCGTCCATCCCTTTGGTGGCACACGATATCAAAGTAGGGATTGTAGCCACAGCGCTGCTGACGCATGAAGGCAAGCATGTCCTCTTGATGCCCTTGATATTTTTCTCTACTGATCTGGATTGCTTTGGAATTATCCTCACCATATCGAATTTGGTAGATGCCACTTTTTTCCACTTTCGTGAAATCAAAAGCATATTGTTGATCAAATTGTCCCCATGCCCTGGACTGAAGCGAAAGGGCAGCTGATTCCAGGACCACTTCTCCAGTAGGAGTGGCAATCAATTGCACTTTACCTTCGATAGGGGAAGCAGACAGCAGAAGTGCCACCTTTTGATCGGAAGGATGATAGCCTAAAATGTTGTATCGGAAGTGCACCTCTTGACTGCATAGCATAGAGGTCCAGAAAAGCAAGAGTAAGATCAATCGCATAGTTTGGTTTGTCGTTTTGCTTCAATAGTCTGACTAAGACCAAGACAATATACTAGATCAGCGGCTGTAAATGAAGAAGTAGCAAATTAAACAAGGTAAAACTTTAAACACGATTGTCCTGCACAGGTGAGTGGATGGTTCAAGTTGAATGTCCCCTATTTCATCTCAACTCTTTTCAAAACCTGCTCTAAGCTATTGGCTCCTGCAATGTAGGTTGCTTCGAAGCCTGTAAGGGTATTTTGAGAGATCCCCGCAGCAAGTAGTGTTTCTTTAAGGAAGTTATAATTGCTCAAGCTGTCCTTGCTATTTATGACTCTTTTAAGCCATAACCAGAGCTTTTTTGAACCAACTTCCTTTTCGAGGGCTGTGAGTAATAAGGGAATGTATCGATATCGATAAGTTTGATTGATTTGATCAGCCGTTGTGATTTCATGAAGTGGGGAGAAGGTCATGCCTTTTACCTCTTCCGAATACTTTTGTATCAAGGTCTGGTACTCCTTTTCTCCCACCAGTGTTCTAAGGGCTTGGAGAGAGACATACTCTGCTAGTCCTTCCAAGAATAACCACTTTAGTTCGGCATTTGGAACAAAGACTTCTCCGAAGTAATAATGGGCTAATTCATGAGCAATATAGGCGATGTCTGCAGAACGTTTGAATTGGTGAGTTTCTTGGTCAAAATAGCTACTCAGGGAATTGGCTTCGTTTCCTACAACCATGATCGAGGGGTAGGAGACAAACATCCATCCCCAATTGCTACAGGCCGGGCGGCTTTCCACATATGAAACAGATCGACTATACTGAAGGTCAAGTTTTTGTTCATAGAACTGAGTGATATTATTGGTCCATTCTATTAGCGTGGCTTCCGCTAGCTCGGGTAATTGTGTGTTGATGAAATTGATTTTCTGTTGTGCTTTGAAGTCAAACGATCCCATTACGAGCAAAAGAGGAACTGGTGTTTCTGTCGTAAATCGATGTCGATTGGCTTTAACTGGTGAACTTCCGTTTAAATAGATGCTAGCCGATTCTTCCGTCACAATTTCTAGGTCATAAGTCACCTTATTTAATAAGACATCGTTCTTTTTGTCATAAATGATAGGATACCAAGCCGTCTGTTCAGATGCCCGCAGCGTGTTGTCGATAAAGACGATATTCCCTTTCCAATCTGCACACCAACCATCGACCTGCTTGCTGCTTTCTAGCACTGGAAAGGCTCCGGTGTACTTTAAAGTCATCTTATCTGTAAATACCAGTTCATTGCTCTTGTTATCTTTTAGCACATATTGAAACACCTCATATTGCTCCGGATTGTATTCTCGCAATGGGGCATAGGAGACCTGCTTGTTGGCATCAGCAAGGTGTTCAAGTGTGAAGCCCGTATTTAGCCAAATAGCATAATCTGCTAAAGCTGGAATTTTCGAAATAACTATTTCCGCCTTGATGGTGCCATCTTTCATGGACACCTGTACCGTACCTGAAATATGAGGCGGTGGAGCTTGCGAAAAGGTGTATTGTACTGATAACAATAAGAACAAAGAGAGTAACAGTTTGAGTAGCCCTGTTTTCATACAATCTGTTTTACCCTAAGGACGAACTCAAGGCCAAACAGTTACAGTAGGGTACAACTTAAATGAAAAAGGATGCACAGGCGATGCACTAGCATCAAAAGTAGAGGACCTCATCATTTATTTTAATATCGCTGGGAGAATGTAGTTCTCTACGATCTTTTCCGGTTGCTGAAATTTGCCATTTCTAAAATTCCCAGAGGTAATGACAATGACTGACTGCAAGGAAGGAATGACGAAAATATACTGCCCGCCGGCCCCTCTTGCTTCGATGGATTTGACCTCCTTATTGTTTACCCAATAGGTTTTGTGCCACCAGAGGTATCCGTATTCATTTTTTTCATTGGTATTCTCTAGTTGTAGGTATTGCTGAAAGGATGCTTCTACCCACTGTTCCGAAATAAGCTGTTTCCCCGCCCAGCTTCCTTTATTCAAGTACAATTGCCCGAATTTCAACATATCTCTTGGCGTGAGGTACATGCCTCCACCAAAGTAAGGTGTCGTTCCGGTATTGTCTGTTTGAATAATGTAATTGCTAATGCCTAGTGGGGATAAGAGTTTTTGGTCCATATACCATTCCAAGGGTTGTTCCAGTTGTTCATTCAGACAAACTCCCAGCAAAAATGGATTGGCCGATCCGTAATTAGCGTGTGTTCCCGGTTCATAGATCATGGATGCATCCAGCACCGTTTTCAACCAATTGTCCGAACTCTGATAACTGCCTTCAGAAGCGGCTGATCTTCGATTGATTCCGAAGTCTATTGCATCTATTCCCGAGCTCATGCTTAGGAGGTCCTTGATTTTAATCTTGGCCTTTTTTTCGTTTTTGGTATTCTGATAGACCTCTGGTAGCAAGGTATAGATGCTTTGCTCTGCACTTTCTATAAGTCGATCTTCAATGGCAATCCCAGTCATGGCAGAGGCTATACTCTTAGAAGCAGAACGCTGGTCATGGGAGAGATTGTGATGATAGCCTTCAAAGTAGGCTTCGAAGACCAGTTTCCCTTGTTTGGCAATAAGGACACTATGCGTATTCACAAGCGACTTTGCATGTACGCTATCGATCATTTGTTTCAAAGGCGTAGCCTTAATCTCTAGTTCTTGTAAACTTGCCGTCGTCCATCCATCGTCTAGCTTTGTGGGTTGCTTGTTACCTGGAGAAAGGGAAGTGCTTACGGCCTCAAATTGTATATCATCCTTTAAAGGCTTCAATGTAGTTGTAGCAATAATATTATTAGCTAGTAAGATGGTCAGCTTAATTTCACCTTCCAACAGCCGGGCTTTGAAATTCAAGCCTGTCTTGAAATCCCGAAATAGAAGGGTCTCTTCTTTCTGTATAAAACCTGTACACCAGGTACCCGTAAAACGTTGATCACCAAAAAAAGGGTAGGCGGCAAAACTGCCGTCATCATAATTCTCAAAACTCAAGAAAATAGCGGGAGAATTCAATTGATCCACCATAAACGCTTTCCAGCTCCCCTTGAAGGCATTGCCTTTGGCTTTTAATAACTCGATGTGGTACATTAAAATACCAGATTTTACGAATCCAGTTACTTTGCTTCCATCTTGATGTAAGGCTAGATCAAAGTGAGTGTTGGGGGCAAGGCTTAGCTGGATACGATCATCATTATTGGCGGTGAATGTCTTATGGATGGTGGTTATCTGATTATTTAGGCTCAGACTATACTTGTTATTGCCTAAAACCTCCAGCCGAATGTCAAAGTTAAAAGCGTGAAGGTTTGGCAAGGCGCCTTTCCAGTTTCCTTCGTACTCCTTAAGATCGGTCTGTGCACAGCTGGAAAAGATGGACAGGCAGAGAACCGTACTTGCAATCAGGTATCTGAACATGTTTTGCGTTTTTATGAAAACCAAAAGTAGTGCATTGCACGATCAAAGAATTGTACCAATTTAACATGCTTCAAAACAATCTCTCAGCCTTCGAATCTCATTTCAAGACGGGCTAAGCATAGGAATTTGACGCCAAGAAATACCAGACAATTAGGAGAAGGGCCGCAGTAGAAGCCGCATAATTTGCTTACATTTCGAATATCATTCACAAATTACTAGTCAATGAAAAAACTTGGTCTAAGCCTCGGGCTATTTTGCTTCCTATGCACTACTGCTTTAGTTGCACAGGAAACATTCCCGCGAAATGACGTAAAGGATGAACGCTATGGTGCGTTTGCCTTCACCAACGCCACGATTATTGTCAACGAAAAAGAGACAATAGAAAAAGGCACTATGCTGATTAAGCAAGGTCAAATTGAGAATATTGGCAGTAGTGTCCGAATTCCTAAAGGATACACTGTCATTGATCTTAATGGTAAATTCCTATATCCTTCCTTTGTAGATATCTATACCAATTATGGTCTCCCTAAACCAGAAAGGAGTCGCGGTGGTGGCTTTGGAGGACCGGAGCAAATTCAAAGCAAAACAAAAGGGGCTTATAATGCTAATGAAGCGATTAGATCACATTATAATGCCGCTGATGAGTTTAATGTGGATAATAAAAGCGCCGCAGATCTACGAAAAGGCGGATTTGGTACCGTCTTAACTTTTAAATCTGATGGTATAGCCAGGGGATCTTCTGCCCTCGTAACCTTAGGCGATAAAGGATCCAATAATGCCCTTTTGGAGGATAGAGTAGCGGCTCATTATTCCTTTAACAGAGGGACTTCAACCCAATATTATCCCCGTTCATTGATGGGAATGATCTCTCTTTTGAGACAAACCTATCTGGATGTGGAATGGTTTGGGAGCCAGACCCCCCGACCATTTTCCGACCAGAGTTTAGAAGCCTGGATGGCCTTACAGTCTCTCCCGCAGATTTTCGAAACGGGGAACTGGATGAATGCCTTGAGAGCTGACAAAGTTGGGGATGAATTCGGTGTTCAGTATATCATTAAGACTTCGACCGATGCTTATCAAAGATTAGCAGAGATAAAAGCAACTGGAGCGCCATTAATTATCAGTATCAAATTTCCTGACGCTCATGATGTGTCAGATCCGATTGATGCACAACGAGTGTCTTTGGAAGATATGTTGCACTGGGAATTGGCTCCTACCAACCCTGGACAGTTGGAAGCCAATGACATACCTTTCGCGATTACTGCTGAGGG
>JAHQWA010000498.1 GCA_019634045.1 Saprospiraceae bacterium | reverse complement strand
TTTTGAGTCCAAAGCCTATCTGGCTGATTCCACTTTTTTCAAGATCTTCAATTACAAATTTATAGCCGGTGATCCCAAGACCGCACTAAACGAACCCAGCACTCTTGTCCTTTCCTCTGCAATTGCCAAAAAGATGTTTGGCAACGATAACCCTATTGGTAAAAGTGTTGAGATATCCGGTTATAGCGGTGAACCTACACCTCTGGTAGTCACAGGAGTATACGATGAGACTTTTGGAAAATCACATCTAAAACCCAACTATGTCATCAGTATGAATAATCCCGGATTGGGTGCCTTTGTACGCTCTTATGACAATTTCGCCTATAATAATTTCGTCAATGCTTATGTGAAAATGGTTCCAGGCACAGATTACGCCGCCCTGGAACAAAAACTACCGGAATTCCTTAGATCAAGGGGAGGCACAGATCTTGATGCCATTGGTATGAAGAAGACCCTTTCTCTGCAGCCGGTAGAAGATATTCATTTATACTCCAGTGGTATAGATGGTCAGATTGATAGGGTATCCGATATCGAGTATCTGTATTTATTGCTCACGCTTGCGTTTTTTATTCAACTCGTAGCCTGTATTAATTTCGTAAATCTTAGTACAGCAAGAGCTAACAAAAGGGCCAAGGAAATTGGCGTGCGCAAAGTGGTAGGAGCAGACAAAGGATCCTTGGTATTTCAGTTTTTAGGAGAATCTTTATTGTTATCCTTATTCGCTGTTTTCATTAGTCTTCCAATTGTTCTATTGCTTTTACCTTATGTGAATGATCTGGCTCAGAGCAATCTGGGTTATGCCGATTTATTCAATCCATATATTGTCCTTGCCGTATTAGCTCTTGGGACGCTTACAGGACTACTGGCCGGGATTTATCCCGCTTTGGTGCTGTCTTCCATAAAACCGATTGTGGTACTCAAAAGTGTCATTAATCTGAAATCCGGAAGCGGAAACTTAAGAAGGGCTCTGGTGGTTTTCCAGTTTATTATTTCCATTGGCTTAATTACAACGGTAATTATTGTTTTCCAACAATTCAACTATACTCAACGTAAAAATCTTGGTTTCCAGAAGGACGATCTAATTTCTGTTCAACTTAATACCCAGGCTGGAAGAACAAGTTTCGAAGCCCTAAAAACACAGGTAATGGAAATTCCCGGAGTCAGTCAGATCGCTGGCACTTGGTTTTCTCCATCAGAGTCTGTGGTAAACGATATGGGTCTTTACCTTCCCGGGAAAAATCCCGAAAACCGCACAGTTGTCCATGTAAATTGGGTAGGAGAGGGCTATCTGGAGACCATGGGTATCCCATTGTTACAAGGCAGGGCCTTAAAGGAGATAGATTCCAATCAGGTCATTGTAAATCAGGCTACACTAAAGGCTTTTAATATCAGCGAAGAGAAAGCCTTGAGTTCCAGACTGCTGTATACGGATGATGAAGATACTGCTGAATTTGAAATTGTCGGAGTGACTGGCGACTACCATTTTGCCTCATTAAAGGAACCCATTGAACCCATTATGCTCTTCAGCTTGAATGAACCAAGAAGGATGGTCGTTCGCATGAATGCTGCGGATTACGGAGCCATAGTAGGTCAGCTTGAAAGCATCTGGAAATCAACGGTTACTTCATCACCCTTTGTCCATTCTTTTGTGGATCGCGATGTTGATCAGATGTATGCGGAAGAAAAACGGATTGGTAAGATCGCTGTGCTTTTTACTGTTCTGGCCATCCTTATTAGTTGCCTCGGCCTCTTCGGTTTGATCTCCTATATCGCAGAACAGAAAAAGAAGGAGATCGGCATACGAAAAGTATTGGGAGCCAGTATAGACGCCGTGGTCAGGATGCTTACTACGGATTTTGTAAAACTTATTCTTATTGCTTTTGTGATTGCCTCGCCACTGGTGTACTTCCTCATGCAAAGTTGGTTACAGGACTTTGCCTATAAAATTGAGATTAGATGGTGGGTTTTTGTCCTTGCCGGGACCATAACCTTATTGATCGCTTTGCTTACGGTTGGTTTCCAATCCGTAAAATCGGCCATGGTAAACCCAGCAAAAAGTTTGAGAACGGAATAGATCATCATAAAAAACGAATAATCATGTTCAGGAATTATTTAAAAATCGGCTGGAGAAACCTTCTAAAGAACAAGGCGTATACCATCATCAATATAGGCGGATTGGCACTTGGAATGGCGGTTACCCTTGTAATTGGCCTTTGGGTAGAGGATGAGCTAACCTATAACGATCATTTTGAAAATCGCGAAAAGATCGCTCAAATATATCAGTCTCAAACCTTTAATAGCCAGACCGGCACAGGACCGGCTATGCCAAGACCTTTGGAGAAGGCCCTTAGAGAAGGTTATGCAGATAATTTCAAATACCTGATGATGTCTTCCTGGAACTTCCCGCAATATTTGAAGTACGGAGAGATCAGTATTTCCAAGACAGGTAGCTTTATGCAGCGAGAGGCTCCGGATTTGTTGGAATTGGAAATTCTAAGAGGGGAGAAAGACGGGGTACGCGAGATTAATTCTATAATGCTGGCCGAGTCATCTGCAGAGGCTTTATTTGGGAAAGAAGATCCTATCGGTAAAGTTGTAGAGGTGAACAACGAGTTTGACATGATGGTGACGGCAGTTTATAAAGACATCCCTACCAACAATGCCTTTGACGAACTGGAATTCATTTTACCCTGGGATAAATATCTGGCCGAATCCGAATGGGTTCGCGAAGCTGAAGACAATTGGGGTAACAACTCCTTCCAGATGTTTGTGCAAATTGCGGAGAATACGACCATGGAAAAGGTCACCGCCACCATCCGGAACGTCAAAAAGGACCTGAATGAAGACACCGCTGAATTCAACCCCCAGCTGATGCTTTTGCCTATGAAAGACTGGCATTTGCGTTCCAATTTTGAGAATGGAAAGCAAAGTGGTGGAAGGATACAATACGTATGGCTATTTGGGATTATAGGTGGCTTTGTTCTGCTTTTAGCCTGTATCAACTTTATGAACCTCAGTACCGCAAGGTCAGAGAAACGCGCAAAAGAGGTAGGTATCAGAAAGTCTATTGGTTCACAAAGAAATCAATTGATCAACCAATTCTTAAGCGAATCTTTTCTTGTTGTTGTATTTGCGTTTTTTGTTGCACTTATAATTGTTTTGATCTGTTTAAATGGATTTAATGATTTGGCCAAAAAAGAAATCGTATTTCCATGGACCAGCCCGTTCTTCTGGGTTGCTTCCTTGGTCTTTGTGCTATTTACTTCCCTCTTGTCCGGAAGTTATCCGGCGCTTTACCTCTCTTCTTTCAAGCCAGTTGAGGTTTTAAAAGGAACCTTCAAAGCCGGGAGATACTCCAGTCTCCCTAGAAAGGTATTAGTTGTACTTCAATTTACAGTTTCTGTGGCCTTCATTATTGGTACGGTGATCGTTATGCAACAGATCAATCACGCCAAGAACCGACCTGTGGGTTATGACAAAGAAGGACTGATTCAAATTCCGGCAATGAGCGAAGACTTTAGCGGAAAGTTCGAACTCATGAGGGACGAATTCATTGGATCCAATGCAGCAATTGAGGTGTCGGGTTCCAGTAGTCCCACAACCAATATATGGTCTAACCGAAGCGGATATAATTGGGAAGGCAAGCCTGAAGGCTTCCAGGAAGACTTTGCCTGGACCGAGGTAACTCCGGAGTATGCCAGTTCACTAAACCTCAGAATTGTTGAAGGCCGCGATTTTTCAAGGGATTTCGCTTCAGATTCCACTGCGGTCCTGATCAACGAAACAGCCAAGAAGTATATGGGGGTATCGAATCCCGTGGGGATGCTTCTAAAGGATGACGATGAGGAAGATCCTGCCCCGCCTATGAAAATTATTGGGGTAGTTCAGGATATTATTTCTCAAAGCCCTTATGAACCAGTAAAACAGGCCCTCTACGTCTTTGATAGTGAGGAGAATTCCAATTTCTACAACCTGAGGTTGAATCCGAAGCAAAGTGTAAGTCAGAACCTGGCGATAATTGAAAGGGTTTTCAAAGAACACTTCCCTGATTTACCGTTTCAGTACGACTTCGTAGACCAGGAATACGCTGTAAAGTTTGCATCTGAAGAGCGTGTTGGTAGACTAGCTGCCATTTTTACGGCCCTTGCCATTTTGATAAGCTGCCTTGGGCTATTTGGCCTCACTTCCTTCGTGGCGGAACAGCGCACCAAGGAGATCGGTGTACGGAAAGTACTCGGGGCATCAGCCTTTAACGTCTGGAATATGCTCTCTAAAGACTTTTTACGCCTGGTTACTATTTCATGTTTCATCGCCATCCCGATTTCTTATTACGTGATGAACGGATGGCTTCAGGACTATCCCTACCGGGTGATCATATCCTGGTGGAGTTTTGCACTGGCCATGCTGGGCGCAATGCTGATCACCATTATCACGGTGAGTTTTCAAGCCATTCGGGCGGCTAACGCCAACCCGATCAAAAGCTTGCGTACCGAATAACCCTATATGGGGACATCAAAAAACGAACAATCATGATCAAGAATTATTTAAAAATTGCCTGGAGGAATTTGAATAAAGACCGGGTGTATTCCGGTATCAACATCGGTGGCTTGGCCATAGGAATATGCGCTTGCCTCCTGATTCTACAGTACGTCGTCTTTGAATTCAGTTACGAAGATTTTCACGATAAGAAAGAAAGGATCTATCGGGTCCAGCAAGATCGATATGACAACGGAAAACTCGCCACACAATGGGCAGCCGGTGCGTATGCTGTAGGGAATGATTTTAAAGCCGCCATCCCGGAGATTGAAGACTATGTAAAAGTCATCCCAACCGGTGATCTTATTGTAGATATTAATAGTGATCCGCTGAAGATTGACAAGGTTTATTACACCAAAACCTCTTTCTTTTCCATTTTCTCTTACCCTTTGATCAAAGGGGACATCAATACGGTACTGGATGATCCCAATACCGCAGCTATCTCTGAATCTACTGCCCTGCAGATTTTCGGAAGCACCGATGTGATAGGGGAAACCCTTAAAATAAGTGGAGGAGAAGATTATAAAATTACAGGAGTGTACCAGGATATGCCCGCAAACACTCAGCTAAAGCCAAATTTCTTGGCGTCTTATCCAACCTTGTTACAGATCAGGGGTGACAACCTGCCCGACACACATTGGGCCTGGGACGGATGTCTTACCTATTTGCTACTTAGAAAAAATGTGGATCCCAGACAGGTTGAAGCTAAATTTCCGCCGGTTGTTGAGGAGAAAGTGGGGGAGTTGCTAAAGCAATTCAATTCTTCTGTTGTCTATAACCTGCAACCAATTACAGACATACACCTGCATTCTAACTATATGGAAGAACCAGGGCCAAACGGAGATGCAAAAACTGTTTACCTGCTCCTGGGAATAGCTTTCTTTATTATCCTGATCGCCTGGGTAAACTATATCAATCTGGCTACGGCCAGGTCTTTGGGTAGAGCCCGGGAAGTTGGAGTGCGCAAATCTGTAGGTTCACAGCGAAAGCAATTGGTCCTGCAGTTCTTTTTGGAATCCGCATTATTTAATGGCCTGGCACTATTAGTAGCTCTTGCCATCATGTTTTTGGTGCTTCCTTCCTTCAACAGGATCTCAGGACAGCCGGTATCTTATGCACTTTTTGCAGAACCTATTTTCTGGATAGGCCTTGGATCCCTTTTTGTGGTGGGCGTATTGCTTTCCGGCTCTTATCCAGCATTCGTACTGTCGAGCTTCAGGCCAGTTGAGGTATTAAAAGGAAAAATGGTGAGCACAAAACAAGGCGCTTTGCTCCGAAAGTCCCTTGTAGTACTACAGTTTACAGCATCTTTATTCTTGTTGATCGGCTCCTTGATCGTGTATCAGCAGATACAGTTTATGCGCAATCAAGCACTTGGGATTGAAATAGATCAGACCCTGGTTATAAAACGTCCGATTGTGGCAGACTCCACCTTTTCTACTCGCAAAAGAGCTTTAAAAGAGGTATTACTGCAATATCCTACCATAAAGGCAGTAACGGTCTCTTCTACGGTACCGGGTCAGGATGGAGGTCTCAATGCCGGAGGCATAAGATTGGTCACTCAGGATCCTTCTGAGCAAAAACAATATCGCTTTATGCGGGTGGATCACGACTTTGCAGATCTGTTTGAATTGGAAATGCTGGCAGGAAGAAAATTTTCAAAGGACTTTGGGTCTGAAGAAGGATCAGTCATTTTTAACAGGATGGGCGTCCAACAATTGGGCTTTGACCAGCCCGAAGAAGCCATAGGTAAGCGAATTGAGTTTTGGGGAGATCAATATACCATTGTTGGGGTAACAGAGAATTTTCACCAGCAATCCCTTAGAGAGGCATATGAACCTCTTATCCTTTGTCTTGTTCCTGATGTA
>JAHQWA010000497.1 GCA_019634045.1 Saprospiraceae bacterium | reverse complement strand
GATGAAGAGAATGCCAATATATATGACCAAAGGGCAGGCTTGCGTCGCAATGCTTTGATTCGATATTGCTGGAATGAAGAACTCGGCTTCTTCTTCGACTATAATTTCAAAGAAGATCGGTTGATGCCCACCGTGTCGGTCGCTGGTGTTTATCCCCTCTTCTTCAATATGGTAGATATGGAACAAGCGCGCAAAATAGCTAGCGTTATCGAAGACCAATTGTTACAGGCTGGAGGAATTGTTTCTACCACAAACAATACCGGTCAACAATGGGACGCTCCTAATGGGTGGGCACCGCTGCAATGGATCACCATCAAGGGTTTGAAGAACTATGGCATGGAGGAGCTAGCGCAAAAAGTGACAGATCGATGGGTGGACCTTAACTCCAAGGTATATGGTAATACCGGGAAAATGGTAGAAAAATATAATGTGATGGATATGAGCCTCAGTGCTGGTGGTGGAGAATACCCCCTGCAAGATGGTTTTGGTTGGAGTAATGGTGTATTGTTGAAATTAATGCAGGAATAAATTTATGTTCAAACTGGATAAAGATTTGTTTGGGACTTTTGAGCAATTGCATCTTCATTCGAATGATGAGAAGAACGCCTTGAAGGTAATTCCGGGACACGGGGCCTGTTTATTAGATCTTACCCTAGGTGGTGTTTCCATCTTGGATAGTTATAAGACGCCAGGGGAGATGGATCTTAATAACTGGTGTAAAAGTCGTTTCCTCTTTCCTTTCCCAAACCGCCTCAAGCACGGCACCTATCATTGGGAGGATCAGATTTATCAATTCCCGGTCAATGATGGCCAAACGGGAAATGCGCTGCATGGCTTAGGAATGGATAAGGAATTCCGATATACTCATTTGGATCTCAAAGAAGATACGGCGACAATTGAGTGCACCTACAAAGGAGATGGACAAGATCCCGCCTACCCTTTTCGCTTCAGTTTTGTCGTACGATTTACTCTAAACAAGGAAGATGAATTTTCTTTGGAAATGAGTTTTCAAAACCTTCATTCCAGTCCCATTCCCGCAGGGATGGGTTGGCATCCTTATTTCAAGTTGGATGACGAAGGGGTCAATCGGCTACAACTAGGGTTTCCCCCCTGCGAAATGATTGGTATTGATCCCTACATGATTCCTACTGGAAAACGCTATGCCTACGATCGTTTTGAAAAAAAGAGAACCATACAAGCTGAAGTGCTTGATAACTGCTTTCTCCTAAGTAATCCTGGCCAAAAGGCTGAATTAGTGCTCAACAACGATCAACATCAATTGACCTATTGGCAGGAGGCGGGCCTCCATAAATTCAATTACGTCCAAGTCTTTACCCCTCCGCATCGTGCGTCCATTGCGATAGAACCTATGACTTGTAATATCGATGCCTTTAACAATGGGGATGGCCTGGTAAAGCTGCATCCAGGCGAGAAAATCCAGGCGAGTTGTGGCTTGAAGATCGAGAAAACGACCTGATGACATGCTACTTAGGTCGAGACCGCACCAGATACAATTCTTTGGCTACCTTGAACTGATCCTCTCGCATTTTGGGTAGTTTAATTTCTTGCCATTCGTTGGTTTTCGGGAAAACCGTTTTGTATTTTCCCGGAGCACCTATTTGGACAGGCATATTAAAATTGGGCACATCAGCTTCCCATTTATAAGCAACCGTCGTCCCTCTTCGGTGCTGCTTTACATCATAGATCAAGCAAGGTATTTTAGCGTAGCCCAAGTACTGCAGAAAGAAAGGCTTGAGATCCTGTTTGGTTTTTCGGTCGAAATGCGCTATCACCTCCGCACTGGTCATGTGTGAGATTTTATGCTTCGTATGGAGTTCCTTGAGGGTTTTGAACCAAAGATCGTCATCGTTAAAAACACTTCGTAGGGTGTGCAGAATCAATGCGCCTTTGTAATAATGATCGCTCCCTTTCCAACGATCCCAATTCACATTCATGGGCCCCAGGATAGGTTCTTGGTTTTCGACGTAGGCGCGCTGAGATTGGAGATAGCTTACCGCATCCTTGTACCCATACTTGCATTCTATGAATAGGGCTTCCATATAGGTGGTAAAGGACTCATGAATCCACATTTCAGCATGATCCTTACAGCTAATACTATTGCCAAAATATTCATGCCCTGTCTCGTGGACGATGATGTAATCCCAATCCATATGCCGAGGAATCATGGTCCCTAGGTATCCTCTCATATACCGGTTGCCGTAGGCTATCGCCCCTTGATGCTCCATGCCCAGGTAGGGCGTTTCTACCAATGCATACCCATCATCCCAAAAAGGGTATTTACCGAAGTATTGCTCAAAACAACTCAGTACCTCTGGCACCTGCTGGAAGTGCTTTTTGGCTTTGCCTTCATTTTCCTTTAGTACATAGTAATCCAATGGCATCGTGCTACCATCCTTGGCCCTGTAAGTTTCTTGCCAATGTGTGTATTCAGCGATATTCAAAGTCACATTGTAGTTGTTAATCGGATAACTAACAAACCAATGGTACATGAGCCGATCCCCATTTTCCTCCGAACCTTCCAGTTCTCCATTAGAAACAGCGTACAGCGACTTGGGGACGCCGACATGGATCCGCATACTATCTGGTTCATCTGACAAGTGATCTTTATTGGGCCACCAAAGGCTTGCCCCAACGCCCTCACATGCCACACCAATCCAGGGAGAATTATTGGCTGATTTCCGCCAGACAAAACCTCCGTCCCAAGGAGGATTTTCAGCGGCGATGGGTTGCCCTTCAAAAAAGGCGGTAAAAAAAGCTTCTTTGCCTTTGGGTTGTGGTGGGAATTGGATAAAAACGGCATGATCTATTCGTACAAACTTAAGGTTTTCCCCCTCGAAGGAGACTGCTGATAGCTTCATATTGTCAAAGAGATCAATCTGCAATCGATCAAAGGCCGTTACAGCTCTAAAATGAATCTCTACCTTACCCTTTATGCTTTGTTTTGCTGGAAAAACGTCTACTTCTAGATCGTAGTAATGCACATCGTAACAGGTCCGCTCAGGGCGAAGCATCCCTCGGAGTGTATCCGCTCGGGTAAAGGTTTCCGCAGCATAAAAATCGAACTGACCATTCAGGGGGGTGGGAAAAAGCAATAACAAACAGTAGCAACAAAACAGAAGTTTGTTTAGTCGGATCATAGTGGATAAAACTAGGGTTGAAAATCTTGTTTATAAGGACAATTGCCCTGCTGTGGTGTACCGAAGTTGTTTGAAAATGTTTCTTGAAACAACTACATACTGTATTGCAGTTGGCCTACTTCCAGTTACAATAAGACAACCACAGAAATGGGGCCAAACTATTAGGAGTTATATTCTTTTTGCTCGACTTGACATCAATTTGTCTACCCAACTATGTGGCAGCCAGGAAATAATTCTGGCAAATATACCTCCCTTCATGACTAAATAGGTAGCTCGAGGGTTTCTGGCCGTCAGGGCTCGATAGACAACTTGAGCCACTTTTTCAGGCGGAATAGCTCCTTGTTCTGTCTTCTTTATAAAGCGGTCCATATCCTGCAATACCTTACCATATTCCGTGTGATCATACTTACCAGCAAAAGATAGCGCCTTATCCCAAATCGGTGTTTTGATCGGGCCAGGTTGTATGGATACAGCAGTTATCCCATGAAATTTCAACTCCCTGCGTAGTCCATGAGTCAAAGCTTCCACGGCAAATTTAGAAGCAGAATAAAGGCTTGTAAAAGGGGATACCAGGAGACCAGAAACGGAACTAATATTGATAATTTTCCCTACGCTGCTTGGGTTCTCCAGGTATGGGATGAATGCTTGAGTGACGGATAATAAACCAATGACATTCACCTCCATTTGCTGCCGTATCTCGTCTTCACTTAAATACTTCAAGGGTCCCCCTACCGCAATACCGGCATTATTCACCAAGGCGGTTAGTTTTTGCTCACCAATGCTACTAGCTACTTCCAGCCGTGCTTTTTCAATGGCTTCTCTATCCGTAACATCAAAAAGTAAAGCTCTGAATGATTGTTCTCCAAAATCCGCAGCTAGACGCTCCGCATCTGCTGTTTTCCGAACGCTTCCAAAGACAAAATAATTTCGGTCAATCAAGTATTTTGTGATGGCATATCCTATACCTGTCGAAGCTCCAGTGACGATGACGTACTCCATAACGAAAAAGTAGTTGTTCAATGCTTCTAAAGGTAAGAAAAATCCTTCTGTGAAATGGGTGCAAAAACTGGAAAATACCTGGGCTATCGCATCAAGAGAACATCTCCCTCAACCAGGCGCTCGCTACCGTCAACTAAACGCAAACGCGCATAGAAGACATAGACTCCCGGCGGCAAGTGCTGCCCCCGGCTCAAGCCATCCCATCCTGCATCAGGATTGTTGGGTAAAACGTCATGCACCTCAAATATCGTCCCTCCCCAACGATCAAAGATGAGGAAATCGCGAATTAGGGCGACTTGCGCATCGTTTGCCATCACATAAAATCGGTCATTCAGTTCATCCCCATTTGGAGAAAACACCGTAGGCATAAAAACATCAATAGAAGGATCGATCACCAAACGGATATCTGCCTCTCCTCGGCAACCAAAGCGGTCGATTAGCCGCAGGGTAAAGGTAGTTTCTTCAATGATGTTCACCTCCGGCTCCAAACAACTAGGGCATGTAAAGCTTGAATCAGGGATCCAACGAATACTTTCCACTAAGCTTTCAGGAATATTTAGTTGGGGAATAATACGATAACTCGTTCCAATCTTAACGGCCACCTCTTCCGGTAATTCTACCATGTTTTCGTAAAAGGCGGGCATTAGAAGCGATTGCTCTAAACGGCAACCTGTCGCATCTTCAATCGTAATTTGAAAGTCGTTCCCGGCGGGTAGTACTTGTAAGGCCTCCTCAGAAACAAAATCCCCTCCATCGATACTATACAGGTAAGGGGGAACGCCTCCTTTAGCCGTTAAGACTAAGTTCCCGCTATTTAACTCTTCACAATCTACTTCAATCTCGCGTAAAGCTTCTGGACCGGTCACCTCCATATCCACTACCTTCTCGCAGCCATTGACATCCCAGATTCGGAACTGATAGATGCCAGCCGTTAGTTGCTCACGTTCTAAGCTAGCGTCATCTGTATCCAACCACTCCCAATTAAAGGGTGGACTACTTCCGTCCACGGCCAGTGAGATATATCCATCTTGCGCTCCAAAACAGGAAACCGGATCTATACTCATAGCTACATCAATCGTCGTTACATCAACCTGACCAAATCCGCTAAATGGCCCTTGACAACCAGCATCTCGGAAATAACTGATCGAATACTGACCAGGTTCGGTAGCTGGTAATAAGAAAGGATTTTGGTGAATCCCCTCAATCATATCTTGTTCGACTCCATCGATGGCTATCCCCAGCGACCAGGGAGCAGCACCCGTAAATTCTACCTCTAAATAGGCTGTGTCTCCCTCACAAATACTAGCTTGTCCGCCTAACTCCGCTCTAGGTGGGGTGGTGACAATTAATCGAGTAGAATCAATTCCAATATGGCCGCAAGCATCCGTGACCGTAAGGGCATAGTGTTCCGGTCCATTGCTATTTACAAAAATATCAGACTCCGTACTACCCGTGCTCCATTGGTAGGAATAGGGCGGATTCCCCCCCATTATATTTGGGCTCAGCGTCGTCGTATTATTTTCACAGACATAAGCTATCGGTAAGTCGAGCTCCACTAATGCAGCCTCCTCGAGGTACAAAAAGGCTGAATCAGAATAACAAGCACAAGGAATATCCAATTCTAAAAGAATGCTTTCCCGGCCCTCTGCTAAGGTATCATTGAGCGAATAAATGGGCACCTTCACGCCAGTCTCCCCGACGGGTATGGTGGCAATGCCGCTTAGGGGCTCAAAGTCCTCCCCTTCCGTAGCAGTGCTCCCCTCCGAAAGCTTGTACTGCACGGTAACCGGTAAATCGACCTTGGAAGGATCGGCTCTTTCAAATATGAAGTAGCCATCGGAACAACCTTCGGACATGGTCTGCTC
>JAHQWA010000496.1 GCA_019634045.1 Saprospiraceae bacterium | reverse complement strand
CTTGGCTACGAGCGCACCAATTTCCAAATCATCTCCTTCGGCAGCAACATAGATTAGTTTGCCGGCAGCTTCTGCTGGGAATTCCAGGGTAGCCTTATCTGACTCGAATTCGCAGATCGGCTCATCCAGTGCTACGTATTCTCCGTTTTCTTTTAGCCATTGGGAAAGGGTAACCTCAGCGATAGATTCCCCGATCACAGGGACTTTCATTTCAACAATACTCATATAATAGGTAAAAAAAGGTTCGTAAAATGCTTTTTTAGAATACCTGCAATATTCAGGCAATTGTCCTAAATATTCAACTAAATAGGGCATTTTCTTAACGCTATTTAGCATGGCATCTATATACAGTACCCATATTAATGAGAATTGTTTGAAAAATGGACTATTTATTGATGCTTAGGCCTTGATATAGTGAAGCAGAACAGCTCCCGTTTCGTAGTGTTCGGTAGATTGGAGATGGAAGCTGCTTTCCCTTAGAGGCGAGGGGAATAAGGGAATTCCTTCGCCGATGATAGTGGGTATAATGAAAAGCATCATTTCATCTATTAAGCCTTCATTCAGATAAAAAGCTACCAACTGTCCGCCACCAACTAGCCAAATATCTTTTCCTTCTTCTTTTACGATCGAGCGGGTAGCCGAACTAATTTCACCTTGTATCACCTTCGTTTGGGGGGTAGGTGGTTGGAAATCAGCTTCTCGGGTAGCCAGATAGGTGGTACATTGTTCGTACGGCCAGGGTACATCAAAACCCAGGATTTGATCATAGGTTTTTCTCCCCATAATTACTGTATCGATAGTTTCATAGAAGGCGGTGTAACCGTAATCAATCTTGTTCGGGTTAGGAAGCGCTTCCAGCCAGTCGATGGAACCATCCTTTCTGGCAATATAGCCGTCGAGACTAATGGCGATATAGAGTTTTACTTTTTTCATGTGTTTCTTTTGTACAAAGATCAATCTTCCATTGGAATTATAATTGTACAAAACGCACCTTTCCCTTGGATGGAATTCCGAAGTTCTACTCGGACGGCCAAGGAAAAGTTCGGAAGCTTATCCAGATAAAAGCGTATGATAAAAGTGATGCTGTTGCCCTTGAATATGGTGACGATAAGCTCGGGGTGTCATTCCTGCAAATTGCCTGAACTTACGGATGAAGTGAGATTGATCATAGAAACCGCACCGGAGAGCAATTTCGGTTAAGCTCCAATTGGGGCGAGTAGCCAAGCATTGTACCACCTGGTGCAATTGGAGTAATTGCAGGTGTGTTTTAGGAGATATGCCTACGACGTCTTTGAAAGAGGAACGTAAATGTTTGCTGCTCACGTCAATATCTCGTGCTAGTCGCTGTATTTGAGTCGAACCTTGCAAATGTATAGCTTGGAAGCATTGATGTACGAGTTGAGGGACTTTTTTCCTAACACCATACCTTACAAATAAGTCAACAAGTATACGCAGCTTTGTTTTTTGGTCAGGGGCCGTTGCAAGACGCTCTAGAAATTCTTTCCCTGCACCAAATAGTACGTCATCCAAAGAACGCGCCTGACGGAATTCACGTACACTTAAGCCAAAATTGGCATAAATTCCAATCGGATTGAAGAGAACCCCAAGGGCTTCATACCGACCACTCACCGAAGTTTGAAAGCGATTCGCTTGGATAGGAGAAAGAATCAATTGATCTACTCGAAGTCCACTGCTTACCTCAAAGGTATCGCCAAGATTAAGGATGATTTCATGTTGTAGGAATGGAAGACTGATAGCTTTTTGTTCTAATGGGTCGCTTTGGGCATGCCAGAGGTTGGGGATGCCTTGATCTATCAAACTGTCTTGTATCGTAGCTATGTCCATGATTTCTGCGAAGCCTGGGCCAAGTTGGCCTATTGGCGGTGATAGTCGAAGCGTAGGATTCTGCCCCTGGCCCCTTTCCCTTCATTGGCGATGTACAGGGTACCATCCTGATCAAAGCATAAGCCTTCTGGCTGTGTATGGACTTCTTTACGCATTTTCTCGATATGCAATAACTTCCCTTCTTGACTTATTACCATAAGCACCTTACCTACGGAAGATAGGACAAAGATGTCCCCAGTGAGGGGATGAATCGCCACGCCGGAAGGGGCAAAAGTTAGTTCTGTACCAGGCTTAAACATTTCAGCCAACTTACTGAGTTTACGGATGGCTGGAGCAGTGGATAGGTAATTGTGAATATCATCGAGGCTGATCACGAAGACTGGGTTAGCTTGCAGGCTCAATGTTTGTAGATCAAAAGCATAAATGCTTTTCTTAGCTCTGAAAGGTTCTCCTTTTCCTGCTTTACCCTTACAGGCCAATAGTAGACGATGTTTGATCGGATCGTAGGTCAAGCCTTCGACATCATTTTCGGTATCTAAAAAGCCGTTGTACTTCTCTACCTCCTGGTCTTTGGTTCCCGCCTTTTGGACGCGGTATAAGGTCCCGGAGCTTTTAAGCACATAAATATCATTCCCTACTACTTCTACGCCTTCATAGTCTCCCGGCTTCCAAAAGGTGAAGTCGTCCTCCAACTCGCCCGTTTGCTTGTCTATACAGTAAATCTTCCCATTTTCATCTTCTATAGCAATTAGCGTTGCACCATCTCTGCTGATACTTAAACCAGAAACTTCCTCTAGCTTTTTGGGGAGCTTAAAAGTGCCGTCAGGATCTGTCAAATCGTATCCCAAGTCATAGTCTACTGGGACATCAGCAAAGCTAACTAGATTGAGTTGGATTGGGGGCGGGGGAGTAGTAGTGGTCTGAGGCCCGCACGCAATCAATGCTCCAATCAATGAAGTGAAAATTATCTGCTTACTCATAAATCATCCTTTAATTATACACTGTCACAGGGGAATTGGAAGATATTTAAGCCGCTTTGGCAATTGTACCTCCTTAAACGGATTAAATATAAGGACTTATTGTCTGGGTGAAAAAGCAAGGGACGTTTAGTCTTATCTAAACGCCCCTAAATAATCAATTAAGCTTGGGAGAATGGCACTGGTTTTTATTGCACATCGCTGAAGTTTACTTCTTCCAAGTTGTTAGACAAGGCGGCAAATTGATCAGCGTCTTTCAAAACTCTTGGGAAAACGATGTTAATCGTTCGCTCCTCCAGCTCTTGCACAGAAATTCGGAAAGGAATAAATTCTTCCGCTACATCAAACTCGAAAGCTACTCGAGATAGATCTTGTGCCAATAGGAACGAAAAAGTTTGTAATTCTCCTTCAGGTGTTCTCGCTACAATCATCTTCCAATAGGCTCTTGGGATTTGAACCTCTATAGGCTGATCATTATTAATACCATGAAAAACAGGGTCATCTGCCAATAAGAGCGGCCCGGAGAAAACACAGTACTTTTCGGTACGGGCTTGACGCAGAATACTATTCTCCAATCTTCCCCAAATTCCACCAGGAATGGAACGATTAAAACCTGAAACCTGAGGAGAGCAATTGGTAACGTGGAAGGTATCACCATTGGCAATTTTGACCTCCGCATAGGAATTTCCCCAATTAACATCTTCTCGTCTGACAATGTGCCCTTTATCAAAAGATCTTCGATCACTGCTGTAAAACTGATCAGATAATTGATCTTCCACAGGAATACGAGGATCGATGAACCATACTTCTCGTTCGTTACGTCTCATTTCACCAAGGGCAGCTCTCGTGTAGGTTCTGCCGGGTTCTGGTCGTTTCTTTGCTCGACTGGCATCGATATTAGAAGCAGTCAACAATGCCATTTTCCTTCTCTTGTTGTTGATGATGGAAAAATGCTCGTAAGGGATTATATGATCACCATTAGCCATTTTGGAAAGACTTCTTGAATTGATCCGTTTTGGCATCGGCACCTCTGTGCCCAGAAAACCTGGGTCATACCCGGTTCTGGTCTCATAATTGGTATCATGGAAGGGCATTTTTTCCACTGATCCTATCAAGCCAATGGGAGTCCCGGGATTGGCAGGTATTAGAACAGGGCTGTTCGGAATCTTGGCGTCAGGTTTAGCACCTGGTTCTCCCATGGAAAGAGAAATCGTAACGGGAACATAGATCGTTTTTTTAGTAGCATCCTGTTGTATGGCTGCAGGTTGCGGTTGAAACTGCCCTTGACTCATACTGGGGTGAACAGGGGCGGGGCTTGGAACAGGTAGTGCTGCTGCAAAAAGGGAATCTGTTGTACCCGAGGTACTATTTCCGATAGAGGCTTGCAGAAACTCTTCCCGGTCCTGTCTATTGGTCACCGTAGCTAATACGTGATTGACAATAATACTAGCTCGGGTCCCCGCATTGGCTATCCAATCTATTTCAGAGTCATCATCGGCTGGCGTGGCTACACTGCCATCACGGAGAAGCCAATCCCCATTTTCATTGGTGCGTGGGATACCTGAGGTGTGCAAGGCTACCACTTGCCAAGAATCATTGAATACTGGTGATCCTGATGACCCTGGTGCTGTGTCAGATTGATACAGGAGTTGATTGTCTTCGATATTGAGAACCTCATTTTCTCGCAAGGCAATCTGTTTAGGTTGTCCCGATGGATGCTGAATAATGGTAGCGAATTCCCCGCGATTGATTTTACCAATCTTATTACTCATTTGCAGGAAGCCGTAGTCAGACAATTGACCAGAACCAAATACTGGGCTTGGGTTGATGGCTACTAGGGCATAGTCTAAGGCTTCATCGTTGATGAAGAGGCGTTCCGGGGACAATTGGAAACGGGTGGTATTTTTGGGGTTTCCCTGATTGTCCAACTCGAAATCGAATTCGATCAAGGAGTTGGTTGCTGCCTCTTTATCTCGGAATACATGATGATTGGTCAAGAGTAGGGTAGGGGAAACTTTGAAGCCTGAAGCGCTCCCTCTTTCTCTAAAGTTTTGATCTCGGATGATCACTCTGCAGACGGCTTTTGATGCCTTTAGAGCACGGGTCAGGTAATTGACATCTACCAGGTCATTCAGACCAAGGGTCCGTTCTTTAGCTGAGGTTGAAAATACAGACTCGACTTCTTTTAATCGCTCATTTCTAAGTTTCTGTCTTTCTTCAGAAACTAGATTGTAGTGGTCTTTTTCATTGAGCTCTTGCTTTTTTTCATTGATGTATTCTAGAGAATAGGTGTTGCGGGTAGTTTGTACTACTTCTTTGAGGTCTCGGCATTTCATAATTGTTTGATCTTTAGGTTCGATAGACAAATTGGACCTAGAAGATCAGGATATCCATACTGAGAGGGTAATGGGTAAGACAGCCTTAGTAGTAGGTAACTCTAGAAGGGTAATTGGTATAGACTTCCAAAAGGATGCTTTGCAGTGATTCGTTTTGGAAGTCTATGCGAGGAGTTTAGGGTGATTTCTTGGCTGGCGTTGGTCTGAACATAAAGAAAAGGCCAATCAAAATGAATGGGATACTTAAGAGTTGTCCAGTACTTAAAGCATTATCTACGGCAGTTTCAAATCCACCTTGACTCCGCTTAAACTGTTCCAGGTAGAGTCGGAAGCCAAAAATCAATACCAGGAATAGACCGAATATAAATCCCTGTTTTTCTTTGCGATCCGTAAACCAATAGACATAGTATAAAAGAAAAAAAGACAAGATATAACAGACAGATTCATACAGCTGCACAGGATGTACGGGAGTTCCCGCCACGGCTGGATTCTTCAAGAAGTTGAACGCCCAAGGATCATCAGAAGGTTTACCAACGATCTCAGAATTCATCAAGTTGCCTAAGCGAATCAGACAACCTGCCAGAGCCGTAGGGACCACCACCTTGTCCAATACCCAAAGAACGGAACGCTTCGAAACGCGAACAGAAAATATATATAAGGCAAGGATAATTCCAATGGCACCACCATGGCTGGCTAGACCTCCCCTCCAAACTTGTGGGATTTCCACTAAATGTTCGGAATAATAACCCCATTCGTAAAAGAACACATGCCCGAGACGCGCACCTAGTACTGCCCCTACGATCATATAAATAAAAATCTTATCCAGCCATTCTTCCGGCGCTTTCTCCGCTTTGAACATTCGAGTCACAATCATCAGTCCCAAGAGAAAGCCACTAGCGAAAAGCAAACCATACCAGCGTAGGGTAATAGGTCCGATACTTACAATTTCTGGAGATGCATTCCAATCAATAACTAAGAAAAGATCTTGCATGGATTCGGCGGTTATTATTCTGATGCAAAGGTGCGAAAAAAAGTATGCTTTGACTAATAAGTATACGGGGCAGTGAAATTATTACAGGAAGGGACTTGCGCAAAGGAGATTTTTCAAAGGGGAAAGAGAACCACGGTAGCTCGTTTGGGGCATATTAGCCAAACTACCGTGGTCCACAAGAAGGATCGCTAGCGTCCTACTTCATAGACTTCATGATTTCAGATATAGCTCGATCCAGCTGAGGATCATTCCCCTGAATCCGATCTGCAAAAGTGTTTTTTACTAATATATCGGGCTCCACGCCTGTTTTTTCGAGGTTCTTGCCATCCAGGGTATAGCAGCCCCAAGATGGGAGTCGATAAAAGGATCCATCCACCAATCCCTTTCCAGAAGTAAAGATGATCCATCGATAGGTAGGCGCACCAATTACCTTACCCAAACCTAATTGTTTGAAGCCAGCCGTGGTCATCTCCGCATCACTCAAGCTTTGCTCATTAATCAGCAGAACGATAGGCTTCGCCGCAACACCAAAGTTCGATTGGTTACTCAAGGCTCCTTCTCTATACTTCCATTGTAAATAAGGCTTTTGAGATAAGAAACGCAGGACTTGGTCGTGCACATTTCCTCCGGTATTATAGCGAAGATCTAAGATCAAAGCCTCCTTCTGATACCAATCACTCACCATTTCTTCCATGAAGTGCTGTAATTGCCCTCCGCCCATATTCTTCATGTGTACATAGGCTACCTTATTGCTGGTTTTCTTATCTACCTGCTCCTGACAGGCAGCAATCCATTCGTTATAAAGCAGTACTCTTTGTGCGCCATAGGATATGGGGTGAATGCGTACATCAAAGGTGGAATCCTGACGGCTGAATGTCAGGGTCATTTCTTGGGCTCGGGCAGGTTGGGTAAAGTAGTATTCTCGATTCTGCCCCGCCTGGACTTTTTTGCCATCTACTGCTAGCAGACGATCACCTGCCTCTACACCTTTATCTGCATAATCCATTGGCCCCTCTGCTATGATTCTGGCTACCCGAAAAGGATCTTCTTCTTCGAAGAGGAGGCCGGAGGTAGCGGTTCTACTTCCATAAAATACACGCTCTTCTCGGCCATTGCTGGAAAACCCGAAGTGAGAAGTATTAAGCTCCCCAAGCATTTCGTTGATCAAGGTCCTTAAGTCTCCGCGGCTGTTTAAATGGGGAAGGTAGGCTGCATATTTATCCTTGGTAGATTTCCAGTTAATACCATGAAAGGACTCATTGTAGAAGTTTTCTTCCATATTGGCCCAGGCCTCGGCAAACATCTGCTCAAATTCCGGTTGTAACTGGCGGTAAAAGTCGTGCTTGATGTTAATCTTGCTTGCTTTTTTACTGCCTAGATTAAGTGTGTGAATATTGCCTCGGCTTAGGATATAGTACTTCTTTTTGGCCATCCTAATAGACTGGGTACTAGCGAAGCTTAGGCCTTGAATCTTTTCCGTTTTTGGATTTTCAAAGGCTTGGAGGGTGGTCATCCAGAGCCCGGTCTTGCCTTCGTCATGATTGGAGGAGTAAAGGACCATGGTTTTATCCCCTTGTTGGAAGACTACCGGTCTGCTCTGTCGCCCAAAATTGGGACTGATACGCTCCAGGCGTTTCATCAGGCCTTTGGGGTTGATCTCTATGCTCAATTTACTTTCGGTGCTATCCTTCTTTTCTTTCTTCTCTTCTTTCTTTTTATCCTCAAAAAGGGCATCGAATTTATCGGTCTTGAAGGGTTTGTCCATCCGGCTTAAGGCCATGCGATACACTCTTGCATCTCTCATTCCATAAGGGTACGAAGGCTGTATACGGTTAGATACAAAGTATAGGTACTTCCCATCAGGGGACCAATAGGGGGATGCTTCGGGAACGCCTGTGTTGGTAAGATTCATGGTTTTCTTGGTATCAAGATTGTAGACCATGATCTCCGGCTCGAAGTCCCGGCGAGCTGTGAAAGCTACGTGCTTGTCATCAGGCCCGAAATAAGGTGCATCATTCTGAAAACCCCAAATCTCGTCTTTGACCAAGGTCGAACTTTCAAGGCTTTCCAAGTCCAAGAGGCGGATTTCATCACGACCACTTACATACACGGCTTGGCTGCGATCGCTATTGAAATTGAGGTCCCGATTATTGCGAAGATCGTTGGTGATTTGTTTTTCTACTTCGGATCCATCTGCTGCGATCGTGAACCAATTCTGATACCCTTGGGAAGTTTGATTGAAGAGAATGGTTTTGTGGTCTTTCAGCCAATGTATTTGCAATACCCTTCCATCAGCTCGAGTAGCGATCTGACGAATAAATTTTCCTTCAATATCTGAGACAAAGAGTTCTCCTCGAGAAACGAAGGCTAATTTTTTGCCGTCTAAGGAGACATCGAAGGCGGAAATCTGTCCAGCCACATCGAAGCGTTGCGACTTTTCTAATACGGGATTCCTAGGTAGATTAATCTTGATGGGCTTGGCCTGCCCCCCTTTTACTTTGTATAAGAAGATTTGATAATCCTTTCTAAAGACGACTGCACTGCCGTTGGCGCTTACCTGTGGGCGTCGAATGGCATTATCAAACTTAGTGAGTCTCTTCTTCTTTCCTCGCTCGAAGGTATATAAGTTATATTCGTCATTGAATTCATCAGATAAGAAATAGATATTTCCATTGCTGGCAATACTGACATTGAAATCTTTGCCCTCGTAGGTGGTCAGCTGCTTATACTGCTTCTTCTTCGGATCATAAGATTTGATATCTGGATTATATGGTCCTTTATAGCGTTTCCGGTGGGCAAAGTTGGCACTCTCCCAAGTCTCATTGAAGAATAAGCTACCATCGGGATGTTCCACCATCATGTGGACGTTGTTGAAGTAATGTGGAAAGATCCGCTTCGGTGTTCCGCCATTGATACCGACCGTATAAGACGACATACGATTGTACCGGGTAGAAGTGAAGTAGATTTTATCACTGTCCCAACTCCAACTACTAACAGCATCGGAAGCTTCGTGATAGGTCAATTGCTGGATATCTCCACCTGCCAAGGGCATTAGGTAGATATCTTGATTGCCGGACTGGGTACCCGTAAAAGCTAGCCATTTACCATCAGGTGAAATTCGGGGATGGGTTTCATTACCATCCATGGCTGTAATGCGCATGGCCTGTCCCCCCACACTAGGCACTCGCCAAAGGTCACCTTCGTAGGCAAACACCACTGTATTGGCATCTGGACTAATGGTGGGATAGTCGGCAAAGTACAAGGGACCATCTGCTACTGGAGTAGCAGATATCAAGTAAGGAATGAACAAGGTCAGCACAGAAAGTAGCGTGTTAAACCGTAGATTTTGTTTCATCTAAATATTGCTTTTTGGTAAGGATTATAGCCTAGCTGATTGGATGATTTCAAGCTGGATATTTTGCTGTTCGTAAGATAGTGATTGACAGAAGGTAGGCATGGTAAAATGATGCGAAATTAGTGTTTATTGTTTCGGGTCAATTTCGTAGAAAGATGCTGGCCCTTTATCCGAATTGATGGATGACATGGCAGTATTCCTGTACCTTACGACAAAATCAAGTTCGTGAATATGGTAGCAAAAATACAAAACAATTATTGGCCGCTGGGCCTGGTTTTATTGGTGATCCTGAGCGCGATAGCCATCTCCTTCAGTATTGGATCAAGTACCCAGCCAGGGCAGCTTGCTAATGCAGTTGCCGCTGACCTAGCCATTACAGCACCGCTTTTATATTTTCTGCTAATCCGGAAGACAAGTATTCCGAATTTGACAGTAGTACCTTGCTTCTTGATTGGCTTGCTAATTGCACATTTGGTACTACCCCCAACGGAGAGGGAATTACTCAATTTCCTGACGCACTATGTCCTACCGGGAATCGAACTGTTCGTGCTGTTTTTTGTAGGAAGAAATATCTGGCGTTTTGTAAGGGAACTTCGACAAAATGGGGCGACAAGCATTGATAAATTAGAGGTGATAAAAAGTAGCACGCTTGCGGTAGTGGGGGAGGGGCTTCCCGCCCGTTTATTGACCACCGAACTTAGTATCATTTATTACGGGCTCTTTTCCTGGGGCCAAAGCGAACGACAGAGTGATTTTCACTTCACGCACTACAAGAAAAACGGGCTTGGTGCAGTGATTGCCTTGTGGATTATGGTCTTGGCGGCAGAAACATTTGCGGTACACATTTTACTGATGAAATGGAGTGTGGTAGTAGCATGGATCGCGTCCTTTAGTAGTGTTTATCTGGCCTTACTTTTTATCGCACATTTTAAAGCAACTCGGAAGAGACAATCTTGGATAGACGAGTATGGCTTACATCTTCGCTATGGATTGTCTGGGAATGTAGATATTAGTCTAGTACAAATTGATAATATTCAACTCACCTCCCGCACTCCTCGAAACCTCGATCAATTCGTGAAGCTGGGACACGCCTTTGAAAGCCACAATGTCATTATTGAGCTCAAAGCCGAAATTGAAATTGAAAGAATGTATGGGAAGAAGGAAAAGACCAAGGCCATTGGGCTGATGATCGATGACCGAGAGCAGTTGAAGGAACAATTAGGATAAATTAAAAAGGCAGGAAAAACGCTTAGTTCCTTCCTGCCTTTAGTGCTTTGGATTGGATGCCTAGTTATTCCTAGTTGACACCTTCCACCAAAGTGGCGTCATTTAAGGCATATATTAAGCGATTAATATCGCTATCATTTAGCTCTAATTTCCCCTTGATTGTCACGGGCTCAGCAGTGTATTTGATGGCTTCGATCGCGTAGACTTCCATAACCGTTTCGGGACCTGCTCCTCCGCAGAAAAAACACATGTTGTAGGGGTAAGCGGAAAACACGAATTCTGTGTGACTTTTGTATCCTTCTACTGGAATAATGTATCCTTTGATAGTTACCTCTTTGCCTTCTAGCTGTTTCAGCGTTTCACTAAATACAGGCACATCTACCTTGAATCCGAGCATTTCGTCGTATTCCTTCTTAAAGGTAAGGTCCGCCAAAGACTGCCATAGGTTGTCATCTTGCGCTTGAACTTGGTTAAGGCTAATTCCCATGAATAGCAGAGCAAAAGCAGATAATAATAGTGATTTCTTCATGTTCGATTACTTTATGAATGTGCTAATATAACGCTTTCACGAGGGAGTTTCCCTTTAAGATCATGTTAAATATCTTGCGAATCCTAAGATAGAAGTAATGCAAGCACCCGTTTCTGCTTGGATAACAGCGACCTTATTGAAAAGGTTTTGTGAGGTCTACTGAGCCAAGATTTGCTGTAAACTCTCCTTGTCGACGCTTAACAAACCGTTCTTCGTAATTCTGGGTGTGAGTTTTTTCCAATTTGAGTCTCCAGCGAATACGATTTTAAATAAGGGTAAAGCTTTCGCTAAGGAGCCCGTATTAGCAAGGTTTACGGCTTTCCAGAATTTCATTTCTAGGTTGTCTGGGAACATGGCTTCCGCCTTGCCATATTCGCGCATGGCCAACTGAATATCTCCATGCTCCACCGCGAGGTCACCCTTGTTCATATGTTCATAGGCCCGGTGGACTTTAAGTAGTCTTTTCATTTCTTGAATAGGATTGGGGTGATCATCTACCCGGAGATCTACCTTTCGGTCCACCCAGGATTGGCCCGTGTTGTTGGCAGCAACCACTAAGATAGCGGCGGATTGCTTTCCTCTAATATCTCCTCCCGCTTGCTGAGCTGCTTCCAAGCTGATGACTAGACGTTCTGCTAAAGGCTTCCCCTTCGAGGCTTCGAAGGCTTTGGCCATGGCCGGCCAAACTCCGTCATTATCCATCAAGTTGGCTTGCACTGCATACCCCTCACCCGTAAGATTACCTGCTGCTTCAATACACTTCTTGCCCGTAAAAGAGGCTACCTCTCCCTTTGCATTCAGCAGCCCCACCTGCCGAACTTCTCGCCCTTCATCCTCCGCTAATAATTGTTGGAGTACAGACTTCGGGGCTTGACCAGTTTTCATCAGGGCCAATCCTTCGGGGCCAAAAGCCGGATTGACAAAGGACTGCGTCGCTACAACCCCAACGCCGGCCTCTCCCCAGATCACTAGCGTACCCGTTGCAAACCAATGAGATTGTACGGCCACTCCCATGTCACCCGTTTCAGGATCGATGGCCACGATGGAGTAGGTATGTGCTAGTGGCTGGTCTCCGTAGGGGGATTGCCCCAGTAGCCAAGTAGAGAGTAATAGTAGTGTTAGTAACGTTAAGCTTTTTTGCATGATTGTTGGTTTGATAAAACTGAAATAGGTTGTTGAGTTGGGTCCTAGGCATAACACTCCCAGCTGAGAGGATTACCTAACAGTCCAGAGACCAGAAGTGGTCAAATTGAGGTTTGTTCTGAAGTACGCCTGCACCTGGCATTCTGCAAGTGAAGCGTTGTGAGAAATGTTTTTGTTTATTTGATAGGTGGTAGCGCTTTTGGCCCTTACTTATGATGTAAGGGGAACTAGTAGCTGAAAACTGATGCTATGTAACGACGGGCTCGGCTCGAGTGTTGATTGAACTAACTCAAGCCTGTGGTTAGATTTGGGTTTGCGGAGGTGAGATGAGGTTTTTCAATCTCTGAACAAAGGTACAAAACGGGATTTTATCCCATTAATATTTGGTTCGAAAACTTATCTTTTAATCTTCCATCATGTGTTACAACCAATAGAGTAGCTTCCACCGCTGCAGCTTGTTCCTCCAATAATTGAACTACTTCATTACAATTCTTATCATCAAGTGCAGAAGTAGGCTCATCCGCCAGAATGATAGCCGGCTGATTGATCAAGGCTCTAGCAATGGCTACTCTTTGCTTTTCACCTACACTGAGTTCATCCGTTTTCTTATTGATCTTATCTCCAATGTTTAGCCGCTCTAAAAAGGTGGTCACCTTCCCCATATCTATCGGTAAACCTGCTAATTGCTGAGCAACCTTCAAGTTCTCACCAACGGTAAGTGCTCTGATGAAATGAGCTTGTTGAAAAATGATTCCAATGTGTTTACCTCTGAATTGGTCCAATTGGCTAGGAGAGAGTTGAGCAATGTTCGTACCCCCAACTTCGATGGTGCCAGATGTAGGTGGCAACAAGCCCCCAAGAAGGTGCAAAAGGGTCGTCTTTCCACTGCCAGATTGACCTAAGACCAACCAACTCTCGCCTTTTTGGCAAAGGATGTTTGGAAAATCGAGCACGGTGCTACCCGTATATTTAAATTGGAGATCGTGTGTTCGAAGCATGCACCAAATATAGGAAGCAACTCGTAAATAATTTTCATTTAGTCAGGATAAACATCTGGAAAAGCCTGCTAAATGGTCCCAGCTAATCTTTTTTTGTTTTTAGGAAGTACCTCAAAGACTCTGACCTCCTTAGATTTGATGTTCAAGCTTAGTAATCCGGGTTCTTAGCGATGTAATCTAATAGTATTCCTCTCCTAAAGAGACAACCTCCTTGAAACTTTGATAGCCGAAAAACTGCCCTACTGTAAGTAGCATCGTCATAAAATGAGACCGTCCACTCCTCTGGCCTATCTCCATTGGGTCGATGTGTCTCTTGAATATAAGGGTATAGAGTCAGGAAGTACTGGTGCAAAGTTTCGTAGTCCTTGGCCCACTTTCTGCCTCCTCTGCCCACTTTTCTCCGACCGTATCCAAACATATGTATTTGCAGATAGAAGAATTCCAGCTTTCCTCCCGGAGACAATTCGAGCTCGGTACTTAGATAGGAATTCCTGGATGCTATCGTAGGAGCAAGCTTCAATTGCTTTAGATCAATGCTAATTGCAGCATGATGGAACCTTGTAAGGGCATTTTGTTGTTTGATAAAATATAAAACCCTATCCTGTAGTGTAAGGAGAAAATGTGGGACATCATCTTGAATACTTGCTGTGCTATCTACTAACTGTCGGAGCTCTTCATCAAAACTAGATGATGGATATTGGGCGGATAGGACTTGAGTACCGCTAAAGTAGAAGAGCAGAAAGAACACATACTTGAATTGGGGCATTGATACGGAAACTTGACTCTAGTAAAAATATCCGTTAAATTTGCATTAATCTGAGCGTAAAATAAAATGTATCATAACCATCATACTATTATTAGCATTATTATTCCAGGGTTGATTGTCAATCGCTGAGTGCTAATGATGTGAAAAAACGAAAGCTCCGGCAGATTGCGATTTGCCGGAGCTTTTTGTTTTGGTATCTTTGCGACTTCTCCGGCCAATCGCTCCGCCAAAGGGGGCGAAAGTTTAAAATTGCTGAACCATGTATCGAGAATTTAAGCAGCTTAACCTACCAGAAATAGACCAGGCAATCTTGGAATTCTGGGAAAAGGAAAAAGTATTTGAGAAGAGTGTCGATCAACGCGATGCTGCCAATAGTTATGTCTTTTACGAAGGACCTCCATCTGCCAATGGCAAGCCGGGGATTCATCATGTGATGGCTCGGACTATCAAGGATCTTTTCTGTCGTTTTCATGCCATGAAAGGCAAGCGGGTAGAACGCAAAGGGGGCTGGGATACACATGGTCTACCGATTGAATTGAGCGTAGAAAAGGAATTGGGAATCACGAAAGAGGATATCGGAAAGTCAATATCTGTAGATGAATACAATCAGAAGTGTAAGGAAACGGTAATGCGCTACAAGGATATGTGGGACGACATTACCCGGAAAATGGGGTACTGGGTCGACCTGGAAAATCCTTATATCACTTACAAGAATGAATATATAGAGTCAGTCTGGTGGTTGCTCGGTCAATTGTACCAGAAAGACTTGCTATATAAAGGCTTTACGATTCAACCTTATTCTCCTGCGGCAGGGACTGGCCTTAGTTCTCACGAGCTAAATATGCCCGGCGCTTACAAGGAGATCACAGATGTATCGGCCATCGCGCAATTCAAGATCAAAGGAACGGAGAACGAGTTCTTTCTGGCTTGGACGACCACGCCTTGGACCCTCCCTTCCAATACAGCCGTAGCGCTGGGGAAAAACATCACTTATGTGAAAGTCAAAGCCTTTAACCGCTATACCAAAGAGTTGACCTACGTGATTTTGGCGAAAGATCGCCTGGGAGCTTATTTTACAGAGGCCAAAGCGGATCTATCACCGGAAGAGGTTAAGCCAGGCAACAAGCCGATCCCTTATATAGAAATCGTGGCAGAGATGAAGGGTAGCGAGCTAGAGGGAACGGAGTACGAACAGCTTTTATCTTATGTAACGCCAAACAAGCCTGCCTTCCGAGCCCTTTTGGGAGACTTCGTTTCTACGGAGGACGGTACCGGCATTGTACATATCGCGCCAACCTTTGGTGCTGATGACTTTCGAGTAGCGCAAAAATATGACATCCCCCCCTTGATGGTGGAAGATGAATTCGGAAATCCCATGCCACTTGTGGATAAGAAAGGGCAATTCGTGAAAGAGGTAAGTGACTTTGCCGGGCGCTATGTAAAAGATTATGGTCAAGAGGAGGAACGCTCCGTGGATTCTGATATCGTGATCAAGTTGAAGGCAGAAAATAAGCTCTTCCACTCGGAAAGATATTTACACTCCTATCCACACTGTTGGCGAACAGATCGTCCTGTTTTATACTACCCATTGGATAGCTGGTTTGTACGTGCTTCTTCTATGAAGGATCGTATGTTTGAATTGAACAAAACCATCAATTGGCAGCCAAAATCTACGGGAGAAGGCCGTTTCGGAAAATGGCTAGAAAACCTACAGGATTGGAACTTGTCCCGCTCGCGCTATTGGGGGGTTCCTCTACCGATCTGGCGTACCGAGGATGGTGAACAGGAGCTTTGCATCAGTTCAATGGAACAGTTGCAGCAGGAAATAGATAAGGCTAATGTTGCTCTAGGTTTACAACAAATTTTGCCCAAAGACCTCCACCGTCCGTATATAGATGGCGTAGTATTGGTAGCTGAGGATGGACAAGAGATGAAGCGTGAATTGGATTTGATCGATGTTTGGTTTGACAGTGGCTCTATGCCTTATGCCCAATGGCACTATCCATTTGAGAACAAAGAAACCTTTGAGCAGAAGTTCCCAGCGGATTTCATTGCTGAGGGCGTCGATCAGACGCGCGGTTGGTTCTATACCTTACACGCTATTGCTACCATGGTATTTGATAGCGTGGCCTTTAAGAATGTGGTTTCCAATGGACTGGTCCAAGACAAGCACGGACGTAAAATGTCGAAGCGCCTGGGCAATGCAGCGGAGCCATTCGAAACCTTAGCCACTTACGGAGCAGATGCGACGCGCTGGTACATGATGTCCAACTCCGACCCTTGGGAGAACCTCAAGTTTGATGAGGATGGCATCGGAGAAGTTCAGCGCAAGTTTTTCGGTACGCTATACAATACGTACTCTTTCTTTGTCTTGTATGCCAATATTGATGGATTCAAATATGAGCAGGCGGATGTTCCACAGGAAGATCGACAAGAAATAGATCGTTGGATCATTTCCCAATTAAATTCTCTAATAGAAGAGGTGGATGCCGCTTATGCCGACTATGATGTAACGGCTGCTACCCGTAAAGTGATGGGGTTTGTCAATGATCACTTAAGCAACTGGTACGTTCGCTTGTGTAGACGTCGATTCTGGAAGGGCGAGTATACGGCAGATAAGATTGCGGCCTATCAGACGCTGTATCATTGCTTGAATACGGTATCGAAATTAATGGCCCCTGTGGCTCCTTTCTTTGCAGACTGGTTGTACGGTAATCTCAATGCTGCTACGCAGAAAGAAGCAAATATCTCGGTGCATTTGGCGGATTTCCCTGTTGCAGATGGTAGTGCTATCGATAAGAAGCTGGAGGAGCGAATGAACTATGCTCAACGTATCTCTTCGCTGGTCTTGTCCATCAGGAAAGCCGAAAAGATCCGAGTACGCCAACCTTTGCAACGGGCCTTGTTACCAATCCTAGATGCCTCTTTTCAGCAGCAAGTAGAAGAGGTGAAAGACCTGATCTTGGCGGAGGTGAATATCAAGGATTTGGAGTACATCACTGATACTAGCGGTATTGTAACGAAGAAGATCAAGCCAAACTTCCGAACGCTAGGTCGTCGATTGGGTAAACAAATGAAAGATGCGGTCCAGATCATTAATGGATTAGGGCAGGAGGATATCAATCAGATAGAACAAAGCAATCAGTATAAACTAAGTATCAATGGCGATACTTATGACCTGACTTTGGAAGATTTTGAAATCATCACGGAAGATATTCCAGGCTGGCAGGTGGCTAATGATGGTGCTTTGACCGTAGCTTTGGATGTGAATATATCAGAAGATTTAGAGGCAGAGGGAATGGCACGAGACCTGGTTAACCGGATCCAAAATATCCGTAAGGATAAAGATTTTGAGGTCACGGATAAGATTGAGGTCTTGGTCCAAAGACATACCGGCGTTGAATCTGCCATTGAACAATTTGGTAGCTATATCAAGGATGAAACCCTTGCCGTCGAATTAGCTAGTAGCGCTGAATTGACTGAAGGCGAGATAGTGGAACTTCCCGGAGACATCAAGTTGCAAATTAAAGTACAAAAGGCTAATTTGTGATGTTCATGTACAGGCTCTAGTGAATGCTAAAGCCTGTACCTATCTACCTAACTCTCCAAATTCGATTGTTGATGAAATTATTACTGACGCTTTCCAGTCTAGTATTGTTTATAGGCACAATGCTAGGACAGAATCTCATTGTCTCCCCTGAGAAACCTAGTCCAGGTGATGCGATCACCTTTACCTATGATAAGAACGGAACAACACTAGCAAAAGAAAAAACGATAGAAGCAATCGCCTACTTGTGCGTAGAAGAGGGGCTTCCGAATGCAGTCGAGATCGATTTGACAGCTGACGGAGATATGTTGAAAGGTAAGTTTACAACGGACGAAAAGACACGGGCCATCTTTATTGTCTTCAAAGATGAAACAGAAGAACTCGTTGATAATAATGGAGACAAAGGCTATAAAACCAAGATGTATACAGCCGATAAATCTCAGGTGGTCAAAGGGACCTATGCTTCCTTAGCCAATGTTTATGGTTCTTATGGTAGCTTAATGGAACTCCAACGTGATCCTGCCAAAGGCCTTAAGTATTTCCAAAAAGAGCTAAAGTATTACCCTGAATCGAAGGGGGATATCTTGAATGCTTACGCTTCAATGGCTCAACGTAACAAGGATGAAGAAGCTATTGCAGAAGTGAAACAATTACTTGAAGAACTGAAGGGTAAAAAGAAAGCTACGGAAGATGATAAAATGCTTACTTATTGGGTGAGTAAATCTTTGAAGGATGACGAAGGAGCTGAAGCAATTGCCGTTAAGCTCCGAAAGAAATATAAGAAGGGACAACTGGCCATGAGTGATGATGAGCAAGCTTTCTATAAAGAAAATGATCTTGTGAAAAAGGCGGCTCTCTTCAATGCCTTCAAGCAAAAGTATGCTAAGGCTGAAAAACTGGACAACTGGCTGTCTAATATGGCTTACCGTATGGTGTCTGCTGCTGGAAGAGATAGCAATTGGGAAATGTTCGATACTTACCTAGCCTATCTAAAGAGTGCCAATCAAAAAGCTAGCATGCTCAACAACTTTGCTTGGGGATTATCCGGAGAAGCTGTAGATAAAGAAGCTAAAGATATCGTACAAGCTGAAAAGTTGTCTAAACAATCGCTCGATCTACTAAAAAAGGAAATGGAAGATTTGGCGGCTAGTAAGCCTGACTATCTGACTAAGAAACAGTGGAAAAAACGCTTGAAGGGTAGCTACTACATGTATGCGGATACTTATGCCTTAATCCTCTATAAGCAGGGGAAAAAAGAGGAAGCGCTCGATTATCAAGAAAAAGTATGTAACCAGGCCGGTTTTGTGGGAGGTGAGATGTACGAACGATTGGCCATTTTCATGGAAGACGTGAAAGGCGGAGCCGAAACGGAAGCCTTCCTATCAGAAAAAATCCGAGAGAATAACGCCACCGCTGCTATGAAGCAGCAACACCGTCGCCTCTTCCTCGCCCATAATTCCTTAGAGCAAGCCTATGATAAATATGTCGCAGGATTGGAAAAGGAAGCTAGCACGAAATTCAAAGAGGAACTAATCGCTAAGATGATTGAGGAAGATGCGCCAGATTTCCGGCTATTGGATTTAGAGGGGCAAGAGGTGAGCTTGGATGACATGAAGGGGAAAGTCGTAATCCTAGATTTCTGGGCAACTTGGTGTGGCCCATGTAAGGCTTCCTTCCCAGGAATGCAGAAAATGGTAGACCTGTATAAAGACAATGATAAGGTAGCTTTCCTTTTCATCGATACTTGGGAGAGCGCCAAGGACAAGGATAAGGCCGTCTCTGAGTTCATTAATAAAAATGAATACACCTTCCAGGTATTGATGGATAAAAAAGATGAAGTGGTGGCCAAATATAAGGTGGAAGGAATTCCTACCAAGTTCGTTTTAGATGGGAATGGAAAAATTCGCTTCAAGAGCGTTGGATTTGCTGGAAATGATGAGGCTTTGATGACTGAAATGAATCTAATGATTGAATTAGCGGGAGGAAAATCAGGTCTAGATCTTACCAAGGCAGATGACTAGTCGCGGAGACTAATGAGCCATATCGGCTTATGATAAATAAATTCGGGCTTGTATAAATTTCTTTATACAAGCCCGAATCATTTTTTGGAACAGGGAGACGCTCTTAGCTAAGCAAAGTTTGTAGTTGCATGGCTAATCCCATATCACCTTTGATCTTCACCTTACCACTCATCATAGCCATCATTGGATTCACATCACCACTACGGATGCCCGCCAATGTTTCAATGCTGGTAGAGATGGTGCAATCCGCCTCTTTATCTTCATTAGATACCTCTGCATCATCCTTAGATAGATCTAGGAATACGATGCCTTCATCACCAAAATCAAACTTCAAAGTCTTACCTAGATTGGGCGCCTTACCGGCAGCGGTTTTGAACTGCTCTGTTACATCTGCTAAAGTCATATGCTATTATATTTTGAATCAATAGATCTTACTTACGCGGGCTAAAATAAAGAAAAAAAACACAATTAGCGAAAATACGCTGAAAAGCTACCCGCTCGGAACGCATGGCCTATAAGGCGCATTAAAAAATAGAAACCCCATTGGATATTCCTTCACCTACGCTAGACTCTTGACCCAAGAATCCCTAGTTTTGTAGCTTTATTTCCTATCTCGATCAGCAAATCATCATTGACTATGAAAATCTGTTTGTTAGGTGCCACCGGTAGAACAGGTAAAGCGGTTTTGTCTCAAGCATTGGATCGAGCTTGGGAAGTAAAAGCCCTCGTTCGCGACCCACAAAAAGTCGCTTTACAATCTGAGAAACTTCAGCTTATTACAGGGAATCCATCCAATAAGGAGGACTTGTCAAAAGCTTTAGTAGATTGTGAGGCGGTAATTAACACCTTAAATATTTCCCGAAAATCGGACTTCCCTTGGGCCAAACTCAGAACGCCTCAACGTTTTCTATCCGAGGTAGCCTCTCACCTAATTGAACTGTTACCTCTGCATGAGATCGAGCGAATCGTCTTCACAACGGCTTGGGGAGTCGGAGATTCATTGGCACATATTCCTACCTGGTTTCGCTTGCTGATCCAGCATTCAAATATTGGCTATGCCTATTTGGATCACGAACGCCAAGAGGCACTCTTTGAGGCCTCAGACTTAGCATGGACTGCTGTCCGTCCAGTGGGACTGACTAATAGTGAAAAACACAAAACACTCATGGTTTCGATCAACCATTCCCCTAAGCCAAAACTCATGATTAGCCGAACTAGAGTAGCCCAATTCCTTTTGGATTGCCTCTCAGATTCCAGCTATATCCATGAAAAACCCGTTATTTCAGAAAAATAAACCTAGACATGATAGCGTATACAACTGGCGGCCCGGATGACGCGAAATCCATAGCCGCCCTCCATGCCCAAAGCTGGTCTTTGCACTACCGTGGAGAATTCACGGATCATTATTTAGATCATGAGGTACAAGGGGAAAGACTTGTTGAATGGCAAAAGCGGATGACGGAGGCCCTCCCAACACAGCATGTGGTTTTGGCGACGGAAGACCATCAGTTATGTGGCTTTGCATGTGTTTATCTAGCAAAACACGAAAAATGGGGAGCCCTATTGGATAATCTGCATGTCGAGCCATCTTATATGGGAAAAGGAGTTGGAAGAAGGTTAATGCAGGAAGCAGCCAAATGGGTGCAAACGCAAGATGACAACTCTAGCATGTTTTTATGGGTATTGGCAAGCAATGAGGGAGCCAGTCGATTTTATGAACGGATCGGCGGAGAAAAAGCCGAAGAAACCATGATGGAAAACCCGGGCGGCGGTGCTTCTAGGGTATGGCGGTATGTATGGGATGATCTAGGACGACTGATCAATAAAGGTCGGAGATAAATACAAGTGTTTTTCGGTGCAAGATGATGGAATCTTGAAATAATGATCTTATTTTGAGCGTCCTCAAAAGGAATTATTTGGATAGCGGAAGACTTGGCCAACAAAAGTTGATATTCGCTGTTCCAATACTGCCTTCTCAAATAAAAACGACGCAAAATTATGTTGAACCTTTCCGTAATTATCGAAGATAGTGCCCGGAGGTATCCCAATAAGGATGCCTTTGTTTTTATGGACACCCGATTGACCTTCGCTCAAATTAATGGCGCAGCCAATCAAGTGGCCAATGGGCTTGTAGCAGCGGGGATTAAGCCTGGAGATAAAGTGGGCCTGAGCTGCTTTAACTTGCCGTATTTCCCGATCGTCTTTTTTGGGATTTTGAAAGCAGGTGGCGTAGTGGTTCCCTTAAGTGTTTTATTGAAAAAGGATGAGATAGCCTACCACTTGAAGGATAGCGATGCCAAAGCCTATTTCTGTTTTGAAGGAACGGCAGAATTACCCATGGGCCAAATGGGCCACGCCGGATATCAGGAGGTTGATGCTTGTGAAAACTTCTTCATGATCACTGCCAAACCTACTGACCCCGCCTCGATTGAAGGAGCCAAGACTCTAGGTGGTTTGATGGCCGGACAATCTCCCGTGTATGAGACCACCGCCACTAGTGCGGAAGATACCGCAGTAATCATTTACACCTCAGGAACTACAGGTAGACCTAAAGGCGCTGAACTCACCCATTCCAACTTGATGCTCAATGGTATTTTGAGTGCTGATTTGATGGGTGGCCGACCAGAAGACGTCCAATTAATTGTCTTGCCTCTATTCCACATTTTTGCGCTGACAGTGCTCATGATTGCCGGTGTATATCGTGGAGTAGAAAGTATTCTCTTGCCACGATTTGATGCAGCGGCTGTCTTTGGACTCATGCAAAAACATGGCGTCACCATTTTCGCCGGTGTTCCTACCATGTATTGGGGCTTGCTGAATTATAAAGGCGATGAATTTGATTACAAAGGCATTGCAGAGAAACTGAGAGTCTGTGCATCTGGCGGGGCATCCTTGCCGGTACAGGTAATGAAAGATTTTGAAGAGCGATTCAAAGTTCCGATCATAGAAGGCTATGGTATGTCTGAAGGCTCTCCAGTAGTAACCTTTAACCAACTTAGTGTTGGACGTAAACCGGGCTCTATTGGTACAACGGTTTGGGGCGTCGAGGTTAAAATTGTTGATGAAAATGACCAAGAGGTACCTGTTGGTGAAAAGGGAGAGTTATTATACCGAGGGCACAATGTGATGAAAGGGTATTATAAAAGACCAGAGGCAAATGCAGAGACGCTGCGCGGCGGTTGGATGCATTCTGGGGATGTAGCAATTAAGGACGAAGATGGTTTCTTCTACATTGTAGATCGTACCAAGGATATGATTATCCGAGGAGGATTAAATGTATACCCAAGGGAGGTGGAAGAAGTGATGATGCAGCATGATGCTATTTCTTTGGTAGCTGTAATTGGGATTCCAGATGAGCAGTTTGGAGAAGAGGTGAAAGCCTGTGTGGTACTGAAAGAAGGCGCAAGCGCCGCTCCGGAGGAAATCATTGCTTGGACGAAAGAGCATATTGCGGCTTACAAATATCCAAGAGTGGTAGAGCTTCTGGATGCTTTGCCGATGACGGCTACGGGCAAGATTTTGAAGAAAGAATTGCGTGTCTCTTAAACCGTTTCCATTGCATAGTGATCCTAAGGGAAAGGACGCCTTAGAGATCCTTGAACGCCTTTCGCTACGATAGCGTCCAAGGACTCTTTGAGGACTAGAGCAACCATGGCTCTTTGACCATTTTAGTATACATTAAAAGTCGATTAATTCTCTTTTCAGGCCTTCTCTTAAATGCCGCGGGTTTCCTCTGCTTTCAATTGAATTG
>JAHQWA010000495.1 GCA_019634045.1 Saprospiraceae bacterium | reverse complement strand
GCGCTTCGATGTCAATCGAATGGGTCATAATTGTTAAGTTTAAAATTGCAGATCACAGGGAGTTGCAGGAATGGGTCTATTTCAAGGCTAATGGGGCCAAAAGAACAGATTTTCATCCGATTTCCCTGTTGAGGGACACAAATTTGCTAAAAAAATTTTACAATGTCGGCAGATTGACGAAGGACCTCTAAAAGCTTAATGGATCATTGGCTTAATTAACTAAATTTTAAGGGTCTTTTAACGATATTTTTCCGATAAATAGGCTAAAATCTATTCTATGTGTGGTAAAACGACCTTACTCTTCTTTCTATTCTTATTAGGGGCGATATTGTCACCTGTAATGGCACAATCTGATTCGAGCGAACTCTTTAAGCATATAGAGGATTGTGCATTAGTGGTGCGTCTACCGAGTTATGAAAATAAAATCAAGGCACTACAAAAAACCATTGGAGATCCTAATATTAATGCCTTATCGAAAAAAAGGCTGACGCTCCAACTGCAAGAGGCGCAGCAGGAGGCCGTTCATAAAAACAAAGTAATTGTCAGAACATTCAAGGAACACTTCACCGTGCTCCCTCTATTTTTTATTTATGATACCACCCACCAACTAACACGCACCGTATATCTGGATGAGGAATTGCAAAGCATTCAAGTGGAGTCCGTGAGCCCATATATTGTGCAAGCTCGGTTTGGACGACCACTAGCTGATTTTGGAAATCGCCCAGAATCTATTGTGCTTACCGATAGTCATTTAAAAGATTTAAAACCGCCATTTCCCAAAGCCTTACCCATGACCAGTATTGGATTCGGCATTAATAAATTGCTGGCTCCAACCCAAGCCTTCGAAAGATTGTTGGCTAAGCGGGTTAAAAAGTTGAATAGCAAATTTGAAGAATTGACGGGGACCGCATTTTAAGAGCATATTTAAATTTCTGCTGTCTGATAACCAATGCTTTATGAACTCAGCGTCACCTCCTCTCGGTTACTTAGCCCGCTAAATGCCCTCTAGGAGCCATAGCTGAAACCATAAATCATTGATCATCAGTTTGAACAAATTTTAAACATGCTCGAAAACCTTTACCCTTAATGGGATAGGTAAACATGTAAGTAAAAATGTAGTTGTACACATGCAATTAAAAAAAGGAAGGATTGTACTCTTGTTCATTTTTTTAGGAATGTTGGGCTGTCAGGTGACTGCTCAGACCAGTCGAAGCAAAAATAAACTGAATAAAAAGCAGCAAAAGTTATATGAACAAATCCGCGTGTATAATAACCAATCTGCATTTGAAAAAGCGGTAGCCGGACTAGATAAACTACTAGAAGAAGTACCGGATTTTATGGAAGGGTATCATATGCGAGGCAGTATCCAATATGATCAACAAGCCTATACTGCTTCTGAAAAAGACTTTAAGACCGTCTTGCGTTTAGATCCTACAGGAGAATACGATCAGATTGTGGTATATCAACTAGCATTGGTGGAGAAAGCATTGGGCAAGTATGAGGAAGCCGCTCAACGATTACAAACCTTTATCAATACAGGGTATAGAAGAGAATCGACCCTGTCCAGAGCAAAAAAGCACCTTAAAGACATGCAGTTTGCAGCGGCAGCTGTCCGAGAACCGGTACCCTTTGAGCCCCGTAATATGGGTGCACCAATCAGTAGTCGGCAGGCTGAATATTTGCCCATCTTAAGCGCAGACGGTAACAGCATGATCTTTACCAGGCGAGTTGGTACCCAGGAAGATTTCTTTATCGCCAACAAACAGGATAATGAGTGGATCACCGCAAAACCACTAAGCGCATTGAATTCTCCGTACAATGAAGGAGCCCAGACCATATCTGCGGATGGTCGCTTGATGGTTTTCACCTTTTGCCAATCGGGGCCAGACCTTGGAGGATGTGATCTATTCTACGCTGAAAAGTGTGGTGGAGACTGGTCTAAGCCAAAGCGAATTGAAGGTCCAATCAATACGGCAGCTTGGGAAGCTCAACCTTCGTTAAGTGCTGATGGCAACTTACTCTTATTTGCCAGTGATCGCCCTGGAGGACAAGGTGGACGAGATATTTGGGCCAGTAGGCGAAGCCGAAGCGGGAGATGGGGTAAGCCAGTCAACCTAGGCCCTAGCATCAACACCGTCAATAATGATCAATGCCCGTTTCTACATGCAGACGGTCGAACTTTCTACCTCTGCTCTGATGGGCGTCCCGGAATGGGTGGAAATGACCTCTTCTATGTGCGCTTGCAAGAAGATGGGCAATGGGGCACCGTAAAAAACCTTGGATATCCCATCAATACCACCTCCAATGAAGGGACGCTAACCGTTAGCCTGGATGGAACAACCGCTTATTTTGCGAAAAGTCCCAAAGATAATCCGGCAGATCTCGATATTTTCACCTTCCCCCTTTATCCAGAAGCCAAACCCCTAGCTGTCACCTATGCTAAAGGTGTAGTTTATGACAGTAAAGATGAACGTAAACTCGATGCTACCGTCGAGTTGATTGATCTCGCGACCAAACGGACTGTAGCCATTGTGCAAACTTGTGAAGACGGTAGCTACCTCGTCTGTCTTCCAGCGGGCAAAGACTATGCATTGAATGTCAATAAAGATGGTTATTTATTTTTCTCCGAACATTTTGCGCTTAGTGGAGCCGGCGTAGCTGAGGTGGTAGAATTGAATGTTCCCCTGCAAGCCATTCAGGCAACAGAGGCCATAGCAAATGCACCAGCTTCCGAACCCATTATCCTCAAAAATGTCTTTTTCGCTAGTGGTTCCGCGGAATTACTTCCTGCATCTTTTTCGGAATTAGATCGACTCTGGAAATTATTAGAAAAACAAGCTACCATACGGATTCAAATCAACGGCCACACCGATGATGTGGGTTCTGATGAAGACAACTTATCTCTATCGGAAGCTCGGGCTAAAGCCGTGCATGTTTACCTCTTAGAAAAAGGAATTGTGGAAGATCGGCTTCGCTACAAGGGTTTTGGTGAAGCGCGCCCCATTGCAGATAATGCTTCAGAAGAAGGCAGGCAGCAAAATCGCCGGACGGAATTTGAGGTTTGGTAAGTTGGTAGCCAACACAACCTTTATTTTGTCCCTTACCTTCTACACTGGATTGGTAAGCCCGAAGCAAAGCGAAGGGATTGCTAAGCCAGTAAAAACTAACTGTACCATTCCGAATACACACTAACCGAGGTTAATGCAGCTTATTTTTATCTTTAGTCACCAAAAAGAATTAAACAAGTAAATTCTCTAGTGGTCCGTTAAATTTTGAAATCTTGCATTTGTTGCCGGACTAACTACAAGCTGCACTTATGAAAAAGACCAACTATTCCTTCCTATTGCTAGCTCTAGGTATATTATGTGCCAACTGCAAATCAGCCGAAAAGTCGGAGGAGGGTACCGAGCAAAAACGACCTAATATCGTGCTCATTATGGCTGATGATATTGGCTACTCCGATTTGGGTGCCTATGGTGCTGAAATTGAGACGCCCAATTTAGATCGATTGGCTAATCACGGGCTCAGGTTTAAGCAGTTTTATAATATGTCTAAATGCGAAACCACCCGTTCTTCTCTCATCACAGGTTTGTATAAAGGCAATGATCAGGCTATTTCATTTGTCTCCCTCTTACGAGATGCGGGGTACTCTGCGGTGATTAGTGGGAAGGAACACTTCAGCAAATGGGTGCCCAAGGATTGCTACTTCGCAGAAACCTTTGAAAAATCTTTGACCTTCTGGGCGACAACCGAATACTTTGTACCTCCTGTCGATACCTTTCAAAGGCCGTTTTATCTAGATGGTAAAGAAATTGCCGCTGCAGATATCAAAGCGGAAATCCTACCCAAATACAAAACAGACTTCATTACGGATTACGGTTTGGACTGGTTGGACAGCATGATGGAGAAAGATGCTCCATTTTTCCTGTTCCTTCCCTATCACGCGGCACATTATCCACTCCAAGCTCGGCCTGAAGACATCGCCAAGTATCGAGGCAAATACAAAAAGGGTTGGGATGTAATACGGCGCGAGCGATTTGAGCGGATGAAAGCGATGGGTATTCTGAATGCAGACACTCGATTATCTCCGGCTGAGGGGAATACGAATAAATTTAGGGGAGCCCCTAAATCAGGTCCGGCTGAGATTCGAAAAAAATTTCCGACCTATTACCCCTGGGATAGTATGACGGAAGAAGAACAAGATAAAAAGGACTTGGAAATGGCCGTTTTCGCAGCCATTATTGATCGCATGGATCAAAATATTGGCCGGGTACTAGAAAGGTTGGAAGCCGCTGGTGAAATGGATAATACCCTCATCCTATTTTTCACGGATAATGGATCCTGCCCTTTTGATAGCAATGTAGATTTTGCCATTCCTCCAGGGCCGACCGAATCCTACCGTTGCCTTTCTCCAGTGTGGGCTAATGTGGGCAATACCCCATTCCGATTATACAAACAAAATGGGCATGAAGGCGGTGCGCGAACCCATTTTATCGCCCACTGGCCTGGCGTTATTGCTCCCAATCAAATAACGGATCAAATAGGACAAGTGGTTGATCTTTTCCCAACTTTTTTAGAGGTGGCAGGCATTTCCTACCCGAAATCTTATCAAGGGAAGACCACCTTGGATCTGCATGGACGTTCCATGCTCCCGATTTTTAGAGGTGAGCAAAGAGCAGCACCTGAGCACATTGTTTCTGGTTTTACGGAAAGATTTAGAATGTATAGAAGCGGCGATTGGAAAATTGTCAAGCAAAATGCCGCAGCTTGGGAGTTGTACAATATGAAAAATGATGAAACGGAGTTGAATGATCTCGCCGCTGATCAACCTGAAAAGGTAACGGAGCTAGAGGCCAAATATAAGGGGTTAATGCTACAATAGACTGATGTTTTGATGCTGTAATGCTACAAATCAAGAGCGAAATATGATTTCTTTCGTCGGAAAGCCGGAAAGAACGCAAAATGACGCTAAATACTTCAAAAATTGGCAAAAGCCAATTTTTCGAAGCAACACCTTCACGAACCTTTGCGTTTTGGCGCCTTTGCGGTGAAAGTGTTATTTCATTTGATGCTTTTCAGCCATTTTAGCTCTTGATGCACATTATAATGCCACGATCATTTGATAATTAGAGCATGATAGCACCAAGTAATCATCGGACTTCATGCAAGCGATAATCTTCAATAATTCGAACTAATTTTTCTGCATAATAAGGATCGGTAGCATAGTTGAGATGTTCGAGGCCATACGCCCAATTGATATAATCCCATTCCGGATAGCGAAGGAGTTGACGATAGGGATCTCTTTGGGTAAGGAAGCGTCCAAAGTCGACATAGCTTTCCCGAATAAGTTTATATTTTCGAAAACATTGATTTGCTACATCACCGTAGTAATCCAAGTATTCTTGGGTATACTTACAGTAACTTTCCTCCCAACTGTTTTTGATTTTAATACCAAAATGATTGTTCGCCTTTTTTGCCAAATCGCTAGTTCCCCAATTACTCTCCAGGCCTGCCATGGCGATGATAATTGGAATGGGAATACGAGTGGCTTGATTTAGCTCGATGGAAAGGTATCGATATTTGAGTAGGTACTGTTTAACCTTATATGGTCTTTCAAAATCGGCCGAAAGCAAAGATCGATCTGCGGTTTGAAAGCTGCTGCAAATTATAGCAACAAATACGATTGGAAAGAGCTTGTGTAGTATTAGGTGTCTCATGCAAGGATTATATTGATCTACAATCTTCTCTGCAAAACTAGGGCCAAAGTTCTCAACTCTCGGATATTCGGCAAACATTAACATTTCGCTTCCGGGCTTATTCAACCGAACTGCCACAGTACACGCACCAGCAAAACCACACCAAAAGCGATCAAAGCTAGGCCTGCAATACGTCTTAAGATCAATAAATGCTTCCATTGCAAAAATTGCCGAATACGCTTAGCTAGAATCACTTTGAGCAAATCAGTAAGTATAATGGTAGCTAAGATTCCTGTAAAAAATAAACTTGCATCAGCAGTAGACAGTTTGTTGGCAAGCACTACACTGGTCATCACACTTATCCAAAAAAAGAATGTAAATGGATTAAAAGTATTAATGGCAAAACCTTTTAACCAGAGCAAGTGATAGGGTGATCGAGTTACCTCAATTTCGGTGGTATAGGATAACGGAGGGGGTTTGGAAAAAAGAGTCCCTATGCCAATGCCAACCAAGATAATGCTCCCAATAATGCCCAACCACCAAAGCAGGCTAACATTGGCTACTACCCTATCTAAGAAAGTACCACTCCAAAAAACAGCCAAGATGAACAATAGATCACTGATCCAGATACCAGACCCCAAGGCTAGTCCAGCACGAAACCCTCGCTCTACTCCCGCTTGAATCAAAGCAAAGAGAATAGGCCCAGTGATCAGGGCTAAAGCCAACCCCAATTGTATGCCATTCCAGAGGTGCGACATGGATTGTGTAGTGTTGAGGGATGAGTGGTGGTGTGCGAAAAATTAATCCTCATTCCTCATCTCTCATTCCTAAAAAATCATAAGGTACACAATGAAAGAGGGCTGCACAAATTCAAAGCGGAGATTTGATTAAAGGTAAGCTCACTTGAAAGTAATCGCCCTCAGACTGGATGCCT
>JAHQWA010000494.1 GCA_019634045.1 Saprospiraceae bacterium | reverse complement strand
TTACAATCGATACCCCACTCCATGCACACTTGCGATCTTAATGTTATCGGCAGGTTTCAGTTTTTTGCGTAAACGGGATACAAAGACATCTATACTACGGCCTACCATCACGCCTTCATCTCCCCAGACAAATTCCAAGATGGTTTCCCTAGGTAACAATTGGTTTTTGTTTTTACAAAAGAGATCCAAGAGCTTCGATTCTCGAAAAGTTAGCCGTTGCGGCTCCCCCTCTCCAACCAAAGTCTGATTTTCCGGTTCGAATCGTAATGGGCCCAATTGGTACATGGGCGTTTCCGGCAGTTCCATAGCTACTTCAGCTTGCCCCGGAACAGGACGCACCGGTTGGGTTTGTTTCCACCACCAGAAGCCGCCTAGCAAAAGGACAATTATGGGAACAATTGCAGCTACCAATAAAAAGGTGTCTTCCTTCTCTCCTTGAGGCGGAAAATTCACGGCTAAATGATAGCAATCCGATAATTCATCTCTTCCGACGCATGAAACATCTTCTCGAACGCTTAGCTCTTCCAATTTCTGGGTGCTATACCCCAACATCAAGACATCGCTTTCGCAATCAAACAGCGCTAAACTATAAGTAGCAGGTAGCCCTTTATTTTGAAAGGTTTCTGCTACCAACTGCTGCAATCGTTCATAATTCAAGGCTCCACCGAACTTCAGATAGAATCCGCGATCCTTCTCAAAAACTACCGGAGGGATAGCTGAGGTAGAATCGCCCTGCTCCAGCAACAGACGATGCCCAATCTCCCGCAATGCTAAATTGACTTCTAACTCAAAATTCGGTGTATTGGCTAAAGCAGGTAGGGGCAGTAGCCATACTACTATGCTGAAGATGAATCCAAAACGCTGTAGTTGAAGTTTCCCTATCATCATGCTACAAAATTAACATCTTTTCCGGCAGGATTCCAGGCATTTACATTTCGTTTACAAAGTTTTACCGCTTGTTTTCATGCAGAAACTGCCGTAGAAAAGTGCCGTAGAAATTGTCAATCCAGTGATGTGATTTATTGATTCGTGGAAGATGAGTTGGGATCCTTAGCTTTCTAATGTATCAATTGCGCGGTATTGCTGGTAAAAAAACACAACAAGGGCTGGGGTAGAGTTCAGGGGTCCACGCTTTTGATAGACGATCCTTAACTAGATGCCAATGGTCTATAAATCTCTCCTTCTACCCCTGCTACTACTTCAGGAAACACAGTCCGAGCTTCCTCAGCAAAGCTATTGATATTCTCGTAGCGAGAGGAAAAGTGTCCTAAGATGAGTCGACCTACCTTGGCACGTTTAGCAATTTGAGCAGCTTGCAGCGCAGTAGAATGGCCAGTAGGTATCGTCTTCGCAACTAGGTCTTCTTGGAAAGTAGATTCGTGATACAGCATATCTGCTCCTTCGATAAGGGGAATAATATCCTCCTTGTAGCGGGTATCGGAGCAGTAGGCATAAGAGCGGGGTGGACTTGGATCCTCGGTCAGCAATGCATTGGCGATTCGTTGGCCATCGGCATTTGTAAAGTCCGCTCCTTTTTTGATGGCCGGGATAGCCCGAAAGGGAATCTGGTATTCCTCGATCTTTGAGCCAATCATTTTTCGCTCTTTGGGCTTTTCTCGAAACAGGAAACCACTAGTTGGTACCCGATGGTCTAACGGAATAGAGTGTACGGTGATGTGATTATTTTCGAAGATTAGCTGATGCTTCTCCGTATCTATGGTGTGAAATTGGATGGAGAAAGGTGGATCTCCTCCCGCATATTTTGTTTGAACACGGATGATTTCCTCTAGCCCATCTGGACCGAATATGTCAAGTGGCCGTTTTCTTCCAATTAAACCCAAGGTGGTCAATAGACCGATCAGGCCATAGAAATGGTCTCCATGTAAATGGCTAATAAAGATCTGATTCATGCGGCCGGGTTTGACCCCAAATTTCTGGAATCGCATTTGCGTCCCTTCGCCGCAGTCGATCAGATACTTGTATTTTTGTATGGAAAGAATTTGGGAGGTAGGATGTCTCCCAAATGCAGGCAAAGCGGAATTAGTTCCTAAAAGCTGAACCTCAAACGGGTTCATTACCTTCTTCCTCCTTATTCAGCTCTCGCTCAATTTCATCCATGAACACAAAGTCGATGGATTCTTGTACTGTTTTAATAATGGTCAGTACAGTATCAAGTCGAGAAATCTCAATTAGTTTTTGTACACTAGGATGCTCAATACCTGTCAAAATGAAAGAACCACCGTTCTTCCAGATGCGGTTAGCTGTCAAAATGGCACTCAGGCCTGACGAATCTACAAACTTGACATGTGTGAGGTCGAGGATTAGATTCTTAACACCTTCTTGTGATAAAATGACAAATTCGGACTTGACTTTTGGGGCAACCAAGGAGTTGAGGTTATCTTCCAGTAAGGTAAAGACAGTATATTTCTCCTGTTTGTCAACGGAATACTTCATTTTTTAGCTTCTCTTTGTTCATTTTTGCGCTTGACGCAAAAGTATCAATTAAAAACCACTAAACATAATCCGGATTTACAAAGTTTTGTGGTTGAATCGGACCAGAAAAATTTCTGGCACATTTTTCGCTAATTAGCTAAGTGGGTGTCAGAATTACATTTTTCGCAAGGTAATCATCACCCAAACCAACCAACGCACTTACTGAACCTAATATTGGATTATTTTGTTATTCATTCATAACTAAAAATTTCCTGCTTTATTGCCTCCATCCTATCAACACGGTAGAAGACAATAATTCAAGAAAAAAGCAAGTATTCTCACTATACCTTCTTTTGCAGGAAAGAGGGAACGACTAGAAACGCAAACCAATTTTTTTTTACCTACTACAAACGGGATTTTTGCTCAAGACCAAGTGGTAAAACAGATCGCTTCCGACACCGGAAAAATGGGTTCAAAATCAGCGCCGAAAAGGTTTTTCGGAATTAAGCTGGCAAAATTGAAACTTAGTAGAAAGGCGATTTGTAAACTTAAATAATTAACACTAATATTGTTGTATTACGAGCAAATGATGAAAGCCGAATTTATGAGTCATAATAATAAAAGATTTTCGCCTAAAGTAAAGCAAGTTCTAGCTAAGAGCCGGGAGGAAGCCCAGCGCCTGGGACATGACTTTATCGGCACCGAGCATCTACTGCTGGGCATCATGGCTGAGAATGGTAGCTTGGCCATGCGCGTGCTGGATTCACTGGATGTTGACGCCATTGACCTTAAAGAAACTGTCGAAGAATCGATCCAGCGACTTCCAACTTCCACCACCGCTTTAAACATAGGTAGCCTCTCCTTGAATAAGGAGGCTGAGAAGGTATTAAAAGTAACTTTCTTAGAAGCTAAAATGCTTAAAAGCGAAGAGATTAGCCCCGAACACTTGATGCTTTCTATTCTAAAGCACAAGGAAAACCCCGCTTCCAGAATCTTGGGACAATTCGATGTCGACTATGACATCTACAAAGCCGAACTGGAATACGTTCGCCAAGAACAAGACTTCACTTCTAAAAGTACTGACCCATACGCTCAAGCTCCATCCGATCAAGATGATCCATACGAAGAGGAGGAAGGACAAGGACGCTATCAGCAAAGAGCAAAGGGTAGTAATAAATCTCGTACCCCCGTTTTAGATAACTTCGGTAGAGATATTACCAAATTAGCTGAGGAGAATAAACTCGATCCAATTATTGGTCGAGAAAATGAAATAGAACGCGTATCACAGATCTTAAGCCGCCGAAAGAAGAATAATCCTATTCTGATTGGCGAGCCTGGTGTCGGTAAAACCGCCATCGTTGAAGGTCTGGCGCTACGAATCATCCAAAAGAAAGTGTCTCGAACGCTCTTTAACAAACGTATCGTCATGTTGGACCTGGCTGCGCTAGTAGCAGGTACCAAATATAGAGGTCAGTTTGAAGAGCGAATGAAAGCCATCATGAATGAATTGGAGAAGTCGCGCGATGTGATCCTCTTCATTGATGAGATTCACACCATTGTAGGTGCTGGTGGTGCAACAGGTTCTTTGGATGCCTCCAACATCTTCAAGCCTGCTTTGGCAAGAGGTGAATTGCAGTGTATCGGCGCTTCTACTTTGGATGAATATCGTCAGCACATCGAAAAAGATGGCGCTTTGGATAGACGTTTCCAAAAAGTAGTAGTGGATCCACCTTCTGCGGAAGAAGCCATTCATATCTTGAACAATATCAAGCCCAAGTATGAGGAATTTCACAATGTGATCTACTCGGACGAGGCCATCAACGCTTGCGTGAAATTGAGTGATCGATACATTACGGATCGTTTCCTTCCAGATAAGGCGATTGATGTATTAGACGAGGTAGGTGCTCGCGTTCACTTGAAGAATATTCACGTTCCGGAACATATTGAAGAGTTAGAGACTCAGATTGAAGACCTGAAGGAACACAAGAACCAAGCCGTTAAAAATCAACAATATGAGCGTGCTGCTGATCTTCGTGATCAGGAGTCGAAGTTGGTTCGCAAGCTGGAGTTCGCTAAGGTGCAGTGGGAGGAAGAGGCTAAGACCAAGCGATACCCAGTAGATGATGAGCACATCGCAGAAGTGGTGTCCATGATGACCGGAATTCCGGTTAAGCGCGTAGCTCAGAGCGAAAGCAAGAAGTTGATCGGAATGAGCAAGGACATCCAGAAGGCGATCATCGGCCAGGACGAAGCCATTGCGAAAATCACCAAAGCTATTCAGCGTAACCGCGTAGGATTGAAAGATCCTAGCAAACCCATCGGCTCCTTTATTTTCTTAGGGCCTACCGGTGTTGGTAAGACGGAATTAGCCAAAGCCTTGGCGCGCTATCTGTTCGATAGTGAAGATGCCCTGGTACGAATCGATATGAGTGAGTACATGGAGAAGTTCTCCGTGAGCCGTTTGATCGGTGCGCCTCCGGGCTACGTGGGCTATGAAGAAGGCGGGCAATTAACCGAGAAAGTTAGACGTAAGCCTTACTCTGTAGTCTTGCTAGATGAGATTGAAAAAGCGCATCCTGACGTATACAATATCTTGCTGCAAGTATTGGATGATGGCCAGTTGACTGACGGTCTTGGTCGCAAAGTGGACTTCAAGAACACCTTGATCATCATGACCTCTAACATCGGGGTACGTCAGTTGAAAGACTTCGGACAAGGTGTAGGATTTGCCACACAAGCGCGACAAGAAGCGGCTAAGGACCACTCGAAAGGGGTGATCCAGAATGCCTTGAAGCGTACCTTCTCGCCAGAATTCTTGAATCGGATTGATGATGTAGTCATCTTTAATAGCCTTGGTCAAGAAGAAATCTTCAAGATCATTGACATTACGCTTAAGGATCTACATAAGCGATTGGAAGGCATGGGGTACAGCCTCAGCTTGACAGAGGACGCTAAGAAATTTGTGGCAGAGAAAGGATTTGATCCTCAATTTGGCGCTCGACCATTGCACCGAGCCATCCAAAAGTACTTGGAGGACCCACTGGCTGAATTCATTTTGAATGAAGATCTAGAGGAAGGTGCTGCCTTGCTGGCCCAAATGGGAGAAGACGATGAGAGTCTGACCATAGCCGTTGCTAAGGCTGTAGATTCCGAAGATGTAGAGAAATAATAATTTCCATAATGAAGAGTACACCTGTGGCAGAGTCACAGGTGTACTTTTTTATTTGTAGAAATAAGCAAATCTATCGAACCACTTCGCTAACTTTGCTTGAGTCTACAGAACTTTTTTCCTATTTTTAAAATTGTATTAAACACCAGGCTCGTTAACTTAACGAGATATTTTTTCATAAAACAAAACTTAATTGGCAAGAAGACAGAGATTTCAAAGAAAAGAGAATAAGCTCGAATCACAATTCAGAATCAACGACCAAATCCGTATCCCTGAGGTACGATTAGTGGGTGATAACCTAGAAGAGATCAGTGAGGCTATTGGACAGAAAATCGAGACCGGTGTCTATCCCACGAGAAGGCTGAGAGATTATGCCTATCAAATGGATCTAGACTTGGTAGAGATTTCTCCCAAAGCCAGCCCTCCAGTAGTCCGCATCATTAACTTCAAGAAATTCCTTTACGAAAAGAAGAAAAAGCAGAAGGAAATCAAGGCTAAAGCCCTGAAAACCGTGATCAAGGAAATTCGTTTTGGTCCCAATACGGATGATCACGATTTTGACTTCAAATTGCGGCATGCCAGAAAATTCCTAGAGGAGGGAGCTAAAGTGAAGGCTTATGTGCACTTTAAAGGGCGAACAATCGTCTTTAAAGACCGAGGCGAATTATTACTACTTCGCTTCTTGAAAGAACTAGAAGAATTAGGAGCAGCAGAGGCTTTGCCCCGATTGGAAGGGCGAAGAATGACCGTGATTGTTTCTCCGAAAAAGAAAAAATAAGAAGGCTTACATTTTAGCATAAATATTGCTACCTTTGCCTTCCATTTGAAAAAAGAGATGTATCATGCCGAAGATGAAGACACACTCCAGTGCTAAGAAACGTTTCAAAGTAACTGGATCTGGAAAAGTTAAGCGCTTCCAAGCTTATACTTCTCATATGATGAGAAACAAAAGTAAGAAAGCGAAACTACGTTTGCGTGACGGTGCCTTGGTATCTGCAGCAGACGAGAAGCGAGTTAAGCGAATGCTTGCTCAGTAATTATTTTATTTTTTAACGAGAATACAGGTATAAGTGTCTTTTCAAAGGCCTCTGTATTGTACTAAAAAATGGTATTATGCCACGGTCAGTTAATTCTGTAGCGTCCAGAAAAAGACGCAAAAAGATCTTAAAATTAGCGAAAGGTTATTTTGGTGCACGTGGAAATGTGTACACAGTAGCTAAAAACGCTGTAGAAAAAGGTCTAACCTATGCGTATAGAGATCGCCGCAATAAAAAACGTGCCTTCCGTAGATTATGGATTGCTCGTATTAATGCAGCCGCTCGCCAGCAAGGTATTTCCTATTCGAAATTGATTCACCAATTATCTCAAGCTGGTGTACAGTTGAACCGTAAAGTTTTGGCGGATCTAGCCATGAACCATCCTGACACTTTCGAGAAGGTGGTAAAATCTGTACAACCTAAAGGATAATTCGCGATAAAGATTATCATTTTCTAAACGCCCGAATTTCGATTGCATCGAGATTCGGGCGTTTTTTATGCATTTCCATTCCTTTTTTGCCAGTAAGCATACATAATTAAGCCAAATTTAAGGGCTGCCTAGGCAGGAATTAAGTAGTGCTTAAGTCCCCTCCCCTACCTTTGTTATCGAAATCATTATTCAATCCACGTACGGCTTTATCATCATCAAGAAAAGTTGTACCCCAAAACCAAAGTTTTATGCTTACTGTTGAAAATGTAATCAAAGATCCGAAGTTGTATGCCATCTCAGGTAACGTGCACTTGCACGAAGGTATCTCACAAGGAGGACTTCCTAGCGTACCCCCAGTAAATATTATCCAAACGGATCAGAACCTTTATGCCCACTTCGTATGGACACAAACAGGTTTTCTATCTAAAATGCTTTCAGGAAGATGGCAGATCCGTGTATTCTTTGAATTGATGGGTGCCGGTGAAGTAGCTAACCCCGTTCCTAGCTATGAGACTTTCGTACAAACACAAGGTCACACCTATTCTGCTTACGTAAATATTCCTGCTGGAAGCCTTCAAGAAGGCATCTACAAGGTATTTGCGACCCTACAATTGGAAGGATTGAAAGGTAATCCTACTCCGATTGCAGCCTATGAAGAAATCGGTGTATTGCAAGTGTACAACGACTAATTGAACAGTTTTGAAACGTAACATAATGAGTCATCCCGGTCTACCGGGGTGGCTTGTTTGCTATTGCAGCAAGGTATTGAATTCTACACCCCAAAATAATCACTTATGTTTCCCAAAAAGATAGCCGACCAAATTCGTCAGGAGGTGAAGCCGCTGGAAACGGGCTTTCACCTTTTCACAGCTAAGGAGAATAAGCACTCGTACTTCTATTACGTCCAGGCATCCAAGAAAATCCTTCTAATCAGCAAGGCCTATCAACAAGCAAGAAGTGCTGAAAATGCCTTGTCTCGTATTCTCCAACAAGAACCTGCACTATCCTACCAAAGTGTAACCCATAAGAACAAGAAGCAACGACATTATCTTCAATTGTTAGACGGGAATAAGAAGGCGATGGCGGTTAGCCGCCCTTTTGCTGATCTCGAAGAGGCTGAATTAGCCGCAAAAGGGCTTCAGGCCAAGTTGGAACAAGGGCGCGAAGCCTCTGAAACTAAAACTGCTAGTCCGGTAGAACAGCCGCAACTTCAGCATAGTGCCAGAAGAAGCTTTCGCTTAGATTTTTACCCCCACGGTGATCCCAAGCAGTTGAAAGGGCAAATCGAATTTTTACTAACAAGAGAAAAGAAAAAAATCATTGGGCTGGATTTGGACGCCATCCAGGACTTTATCACAGCTCACCTAGGACTTGAATCAGATACAGAAGAAGTCGTAGAAAGGAAAACGCCAGTTCTTCCTACGGTCAACAACAACACCCTACTCTTCAACGAGATGGGACAGAACACGCCGAGCACCTCCTTTGCCGTGGGTACCCCCATGGAGGTTTCCGTTACGCTATCAAAGAATCAATATGATGGCTCTTCGGTTACGATTTATTTGAGATCCTTGGGGAGTTCAGATAAGTTGCAATTGGCCAAAGGCGAAGTAAGGCAGGCAACAGGTGAGCTGAAGGTGCCGGTTTATACCCAGGAACTTACACCTGGCTTTTACCAGGTGATTGCGACCCTGCAGCCGACTAGCTTAGCCAGTGGCAATAGTGTGCCACTCTATCAGGCTTCTAGTATAGTACAATTATATGAAGCTTAAAAGGCCTTAATTGCTATCGATCTGAATGTGTTCTTGTTGGAATGGGATATTCATGCCGCTGTGCAAAGCATCAAACTGACCCGCGTTAATCAATTTGACTTCTCCCGTTTTCCAATTGAGTTTACGCTTGAAACCGCATTCGGGGCAATGGAAGATAGCCCAGTCCCCTTCCTGCCACGATTGGCAAACATGCCTTTCAAGATCCGTGTACAATTCCTTACGCTTATTGTCCATGTCACAATAATTTTTCCTCGCCACGCGAGAATGGTTATAAGAACGGAGGGGGAAAGCTTAAACCTTTCCTCCTTTTTAAAGTAAGACCTGAATTGAATAAAAGGGATAAAGAATTTAATTTAGGAACACTGGGGCGAGGTAGAGATGTATTGACTCGCATTAAAAATAATCGTAAATTGTAGTAATTGCAATTTTAAGGACTAGATTTAACATTTCTTGGCAAAGAGAAATTAAATCGATTCCATAGATCACCGACCACTTGATGATGCGATTATATTCCACTAATATAAGCGATTGTGATCTAAGAATCGGTTTAAATTGAAGTTAGATCCGTAAAAAACAAACTTTAGCTGTAACGTTCACTCCGCTCTCTCCATTAATTAAATAGATCGCGCTCTATAGTATTCCACACAACTAGTACTCGACACAGAATTGACAGAACCGGCTTATCCTTCTAGTATTGACAATAGCAATCTATCGTTAGTGGTCTGACACTACTTAAACGCTACAAGTTGCAAAGCCTAGCCTTTGTGCTAGCTTATGTATTTGGTAGAAAGTCCACAAAGGAGAGGAATTTCCCTCCTCAAAATCTGGTATGGTGTATCCCACCGTAGGCATATACCTTTGAACCACTATAGCTAAGCTAACCATCCATTTTAAAAACCCCAAAAGATGCCCCTCAAGACCATTATTGCGCTCGGTGAGATGGAGGCCTATTTCCAAGTACTCACTGAATATTTGACGGAATACCGAATTGTTCCTGTCCTCCAGAAGGATTGGAGCAAAATTGAGCGTTATTTTCCTGGCCTGATTCTATTCTACACACCAGGTCCAATTGGAAAATCACTGAAGCTACTTGAACAACAAACTTGGGTTCGAAAGATTCCAACTTTATTAATCCATTCCAGTACAAAAATTGCAGCCAAAGATATTGCAGCTGCTTACGAATTAGGTATTGTTGATTGCATTCCATTACCCTTTGATCAAGAGCTTTTGCTACAGAAGATCCAGGCCAGTTATCGTCCTATGTCTTGGTTTAGGCGTTTGTTTAACCGAAGAACACTTGAAAAGAAAACGTATAAAGCCACCGGAATTCTCCCTAGTTACTATGCTTCCAATTTGGTGGAAAGGGATGCCTCTACTCAGGTATTGGCTAAGGGCCTGTATGCACGATTATTTGGATCCTTTCAGCTCTATTTTGATCAGGAATTACTCCCCGACACCTTGAGTAAAAAAGACAAGAATGTTTTGGCGTATTTCCTCTTCCATCATGGCCAGTTTCTCCATAGGGATAAACTGATGGATTTGTTTTGGCCAGATGTTATCCCAGAGGCAGCTAGAAATTCCCTTCATGTTGCGATTTCTCACCTACGATCCTATCTACGGCCTTATCTAGGTGAGATTAAGGTAATAAAGCATCAAAATGAAGGATACATTTTTGATCCAGATCACGCCGTGATCACGGACGTCCAGCAATTTAGGGCCAGTTGCCAAAGCGGTTGGGAAGCCCTAAAAAACCAGAAATGTGAAGCGGCGCTTCCATACCTAGAGCAAGCAAGTAATCTGTATACTAAGGAATTTCTCCGAGAGTTTCTGTACGAAGAGTGGTCTTCGAGAGAACGGGAAGCCCTACAGGAAGCCTTGTTAGCTGTGCTCAAGAGCTTAGCTGTTCATTATCAGAAGCAAGGTGCCTATGAGCAAGTCATACCGCTCGCAGAACGCATGCTGCTCATCGCTCCATTCTTGGAAGATGTACATCGCCTATTGATAGAAGCCTTTGCGGAATTGAACATGCGAGGCCGAGCACTGAATCAATATCAAAAATGCCGGGCGCTCTTGATGAGCCACTTCGAAGCTGAACCCTCCCCTGAAACGGAAAACCTTGTGGCTAAGCTTCGCTTTGGGTAAGAGCAAAGCAATTTCTTAGGGCCTAGCTGATCAAGAAATTTTGATATCTTGTTGGGGTATGGCTAAAACCTTTGTAGAAGAGGGTTTTAGCCATTCTTCAGCATGCTCGAAATAATCATAGATCCTAAAGTACCGCCCTTATGTCAAATAATATCCGCCTAGGCATAGCCCTTATATGCTGCTTTTTCGCTGGGAATACTTGTGCGCAAACTGCCCGTGAAGTGCTCACCAAAAGTATTGCCTATCATGATCCAAAAGGTGTTTGGGAATCGGGTAATTTCAAATTGAAGCTTAAGGAAAGTAGACCCAATGGCACCTCACGTGAAACCGAGATCACGCTGGATAACGGCCAGCAGTCTTTTGAGTTGTCACAATTGCGGGATGGCCGGAAGGTCTACCGATTCGTCAAAGGCGATGAGTGCCAAAATCAGCTGGATGGGTCTAATGATTTTAGTGCTGAGGAAAAGAAAAAGTTTCGCCTCGATTGTGAGTACAGCCCCCGTATGAAAGACTATTACACCTATCTCTACGGGCTTCCCATGAAGCTCCGCGACCCGGGCACTATATTGGGAGAAGAGGTCAAAACGGTAGATTTTGATGGACGTCAACTTCTACAGCTAAGAGTCACCTACCAACCGGAGGTTGGAAAAGACATTTGGTACTTCTACTTTGATCCTAGCACCTATGCCCTCAGCGGCTATCGCTTTTATCATGATGAAAGTAAGAATGATGGCGAGTACATTCTCATTAGCGGAGAACAAAAGATTGGTCCCTTAAAGCTGCCCAAAAAGCGGGAATGGTATACCCATCAGGAGGAGAAGTTTTTGGGGACGGATGAGTTGGTGAAGTAGTAAGTGCCGTGCAAGATATCCGAAGTTTGATGCAAGCAGCACATGAGAAACTTCGGATATCTGCTACCGCTTTTAAAATTTCACCAACCACCCCTCTTTCCTAGCATCAGCGGCGCTATAGTTTACTTGTTCCATCAGTTGCCCCTCAGGTGTCAGTAGACTAATGCTCCCCCCAGAATTGGTAAGTTTAGCATTTCGCAATACAAAGGTCTGCACCACTCCGGATGCAATCGAAACATTCTCAATTGTATCCGTTCGACCTCGACCATCCTGGATCTGCCAGCCTTCAAGATCCACTACATTGTCCGATACATTTATTAGGGATATTGTTTCCGCCCCCGCCTCACGTCCCCTAGGGTTGACTAATGCAGCTACAATACGAATCGTCGCATCATCCGTCAATATAGGAGTTGGTGCTGGGGGTTCCTCTTCATTTTCTGGTTGAGGAAGTTTCTCGATAGCTGCTTTCACCGCCTTTTCCGCATTGATCTTTCCAAAACCAAACCACTCAGAATGGCCATTAGCATCATAGGATCCCTTCCTTTGACCAAGGACAGGATCGGGAATGGAATCTTCAATTTTATCAGCCGTCGTTTCCAAAATTTGCAGTATCTCGGTTGCACTGAGCGCAGGATTGGCACTTTTCAATAATCCTGCTACTCCCGCCGCCAAAGGGGTAGCACTCGAAGTACCTCCAAACCTTCCCGTATAACGGCTGTCAATCGTGAATCCTAGTCCACTCTCCTCATTGTCCGTCGTCCAAATACCACGCCCCGCCATTCTCGCCTGTGGATTGATAGGATGAAAGTTATTACTCGGCGCACAGAAGTTGATTTCTTTCCCCCAATTGCTATATGCAGCTTTTCGATTTAAACTCGTAGAGGCGGAAACCGAGATCACGTGTGGATGTGCTGCATATCCATTCAGAATAGCGCCCCTAGTCACCCGGATACCCTGAGAAGGGTGTCGCCATTCGAAATTCGTATTATCCATATCCAACAAGGGTGCATTATAATTCCCTGCCGCAAAAAGAATCGTACACCCCTTACCATCCGGGCCACCTTTCTCGACCAGATCAATAATTTGCTCATACTGTAGAGATGATAAAGGCGCAAATACCGGCACGGGCCCCCAACTGTTAGACATGATATGTGCCCGACGCCCCGCGTATTCAAAAATTTCAAACATCAAATTATCGTCAGCACGTAAATCAAAGCGGATAGGCATAAAAGCGCAGCCAGGCGCTGCTCCCACAATTCCTTGCCCATTTTCTTCTCCAATTGCCACC
>JAHQWA010000493.1 GCA_019634045.1 Saprospiraceae bacterium | reverse complement strand
TTGTTGAAGAATTGTGCTGCATAGCCACAATTTTATTATATTTTTTCTAATTAATAGGCGATGCCTGAGCATTAAGAAGTTTTTACATTTGTAAATAATTAAGCCTAATCCCTAGTTCATGGTCACCTCCACCCAGCAATTCGACTTACTCGTAGAATATTTTCGGACGGCCAATCAACGGCTAAGTTTCCGGATTAAACAGCGAGATCTATGGCTCAAAACACAGCTGCTACTACAGATCATTCTCATCCTGATCGTATCTATTGGCAACCTCCAATTTGCTGACAAGGAATTTGCCTTTCACACGCTATTGATCCTAAGTTTCCCAATAGCGGCTCTTTGTTGCACCTTATACAGCACGCAGGATCGATTGATCAGTCATATTATTTCCTACCTCAATGACCTAGCCGAAACCGCTACCAACTACGGAAACCAAATCGTCCCTTTTAAAAACCTGGAGTCTTCTGCCGCAGGAAAAGATTATGTCGACACGGCCTTACCGATTCGCCTGATTGGTCAACTATTCTCCTTCTTGATTATTCCACTGTGGATTGCCGCCTTCCGGATATTTTCCTTGATTAGCTTTGAACTCATTCATATGATCTCTGCTTTTGTCGATCTGGTATTGGCAGGTCTGATCATATGGCTACTCAGTACTTCTTACAGTTTCAGAAGGAAATAATCCTTATTTTAGAGGAAATTACCAACTGTATGAACAAGTACCTACTAAGCGGGCTTTTGCTAAGCCTCCTTCTACTCTATTTCCCTGCCTGGACACAAAGTGTCCAAGTCAAAAGCACTGAGTTTGTCTATCAAGAAGCTCCTTTCGAGAGCTGTCACGCCTCTACCATCGCCTTAACGCCAAAAGGCATGGTAGCCGCATGGTTTGGTGGAACTCACGAAAAGCATAAAGATGTAGGCATTTGGATTGCCAGGCGACTGGAAGACGGCTGGAGCGAACCTGTAGAAGTGGTCAATGGCATCCAACATGCCGATAAACGGTATCCTTGTTGGAATCCCGTCTTATACTATGATGAAGAATGGGGCTTGATTCTTTTCTATAAGGTGGGACCAAATCCCCGAGAATGGTGGGGGGAGATGATGGTGTCTCAAGATGCTGGGGAAACCTGGTCTTTCCCGAGGCGGCTCCCAGAAGATATCCTAGGCCCTGTCAAGAACAAGCCCGAACGCTTGGCCAATGGTACCCTCCTTTGTCCCTCCAGTACAGAACATGATGGTTGGCGAGTACATATGGAATTAACAGCAGACGGCGGGAAAAGCTGGAAGCGTATTGGCCCACTACCTAGTGACGAAAAATTGCAAGCGATTCAGCCCTCTATCCTTCACCATCCGGCGGGAAAGCTCCAACTCCTTTGCCGAAGCAAGAATAACCGTGTCCTATCCTCCTGGTCTAGTGACCAAGGCCTCACCTGGACGCCCCTAGAGGTCACGGAAGTTCCGAATCCTAACTCCGGAATCGACGCGGTGACTTATGCCGCGAATCAACATTACATGGTCTATAACCCGACGGAAACCCCTGAAGGAAAATGGGGCGGGGAACGGTATCCATTGGTGCTGGGGGTTTCGGAAAACGGATTGGACTGGAAGCCTCTACTAACGCTTGAAAGTGAGCCTGGAGAATATTCATATCCGGCCATCATCACCGGCCCGGATAACAAGCTGCATATCTGTTACACCTGGAAACGAGAGCGGATTAAATATATAGTGGTAGAGGTAAAGTAAGCTTGCTTCTCTCTATCTTCCCTAGATGAAATGGTATCCATTTGTTTCAGGCGCTCTTGTACTTGGAATCCTAGCTTCAGCTTGTGTATCCAGTAAAAGTCCAGGAATAGAGAATCCCGATCAGCATAAAAATTCCACAGCAAAGGAAACCCAAATGACTGTAATAGAATTCTCTCGAATTGGTCCCGTCAAACTCAAAAAGAAAGAGGATGAATATGTCTTCGAAGATTGGACGATCACCTATCAGCTAGAGGGCCAACCGCTTGATCTTGACATCCACCTGAAGGAATTGGATGATTCTTCCATCGCCATTGTGAATATAGTCTTAACTGAGCTAGAAAAGATTCGTGACATTGGCCAATCAGCTTTGGTGAAAAACTTTGAAGAAGGAGATGTAGTGAAGGACTATATCGAGGAGTGGAATGAGGATATCTTTTTCCAAGTATTTGAAGAGGATGAATTTCAAGACTTTATCAAAGACACTGCCCCTTCCCTATCCATCGAGGAGCGTCTACTATCCTTGCTCCGTCTGGTACGGGTAGGAATCTACCGCAATAGTAAGGACCATTTACTCACTTTAGATTTTGCTTTTGGTCATGGGGATGAAGAGGGCTTTAGACAACATATGTTTGTCCTGTGGCTGAATGAAGATTACGAACTGGTGGATATGGGGATAGAGGGGTAATGAATTGCCGAAAATAGAAGATCAGTGAGTCAAAGTACCCCATCTTCGATAATACGGAGGAAAGGCCTACCTTTAATCATCATCAACAAATTCAAACAGATGGTCCGAAACACCTTCAGCAAAATAAGCTTACTCTTTTTCCTTACCGCATTATTCGCCTGCAATGCAGGTATCAAAAACACCCCAACTTCTCCAAAGATTCCGCCACGAGACCAGATCACCATGGGGAATGGCCAGCATAACATTATCACTACCGAGAATTTCCAACAGAACGGCGCCACCTTCACCTTCGAAAAAGTCAAGATTGTCGGCAACGGTTGGCTCGTCATGCATCCTTTCAAGGATGGGAAACCTGTACCAACCGTGTATGTGGGGGCTACCTACGTCAAACATGGTGTGAATAAGAAGGTGGATATTACGGTGAAAGATGTGCCTACTTCGGAAGAACAGTATATTCTAATGCTACATTGGGATGTGGACCAAGACAAAGAATTTGACTTTGGCGATGGCATCAATGTCCTAGATGCACCGGTTTTCGAAGGAAATCAGATGGTTGCTTTTCCGTTTACCGCTATGAAAAAATAAATATTAAGCCTGTAGAATCCGACTCAAGCCTTGCCTTCGTTGTACCCGTAAGTATGGGTTCGATTGAGCGCCAAAAGCTTCGGCGAGGGCATCTGGCTCCATGGTGTTAAAATCCAGGATTAAGGGCCGATTGGCTTGGGTACGAATGAGCATTTGGAATAAATAGGTAAGTGCTCCCACTTCTCGCCCTGCTGGAGACTCCAATGGCAAGAGACTCATCATCGTATTGTGTGAATAGATAAAGAAGTTGACGGCGAGTAAATCTCCGGCTGGGTTGCGAGCTGCGGAAGCAAAGCCCCAGCCCCGGTGAAGCACATTGTACATGATCCGCTGGATCGTATGAAAATTGCGTTCCTTTCCTTTCTTCTCTGGGCTATGTCGCTTGTAGAAATCTGCAATGGTTTCAGGCTTGACGTTGGCGTCCAATACAATCCCCGCCTGGGTGGCCTTTTCTACCGCTTCGTCTACCAACGGCGCAAACCCCTCCTCTAATTCTTCGAAAGAGCGGGCGAGCAAAAGTTGATGGTTGGTGTGTATAGCGGTAGAGAACTCCGTGACATCCGGGTAGTGATTCTGCTCATTCAGAACAATATCTATTTGCTTGTACTCGGCTGGAATAGCGGCCAAAAAAGCTTTTATTCTTTTGGCCGAAGGCGCATTAATAGTATAGATTCCTAACTCTCGCATCAGATCCGGCTGGTACAGCACCTTACCTCCCCACAGTCCCTTGCGCCAAACCAAAGGGAAAACGGATTCGTAATCTCCTTCAACCAGGCCGTCCCAGTCTTTGGCAACATGATCCAAATACCATTTATAGCCGAATATATTACCGTTGTTGGCATAGTGGACACAGCTATTCCACTTCACTTTATCTATATCTTCCTGCTTGATGAGCCGAATCTCCATAACGCTTCTTTAATTCTTTTTCAGAACAGATTCTAATGCCTAAAGTTTTAGAACTTATTGGTATTACTGATGTACCAGGTATGGGTCTAGGAGCCGATTTTATACTCCGACCTACAAAAAAAGAGAAAAGGATATCTTCATTAGCACTTTTGCAGTAGTTTTGTGGGAAGAACTGTGCTTAGATCCTATTCTCAAACAAACTGGAATTAGAACGCCCCCTATGAATCAAACTGAGTTTAACCCTAAAATTGAGGCCTTTTGGAACTGGTTCACGCAGATGGAAGAACATATCGTTACTTTCTTCGAAGCAGACGTAGATGATGAACGGGTCTCCCTAATTGAGCGTATAAATAACGAAGTCCTGGAATTTGGCCTCTTCGCCTGGGAGATTAGTCCGGGTTCGAACAAACCCTTTCGCTTTACGCTTTCCCCCAACGGCAATGCCCAACGCCTCGCCCTAAGTAAGCTGATCATAGCCCAGTCCCCTAGCCGACTACGCAACTGGGAATTCTATGCATCCAAACCCGCCAAAGAATGGGATTACATCCTCAGTGTGTATGATGATTGGATGATCGAGCGATCCATCGAAGCCTTCAAATGGCACTATGTGCTACTTGAGTATTCCGACGATACTTTTGAGCTTTTGGTTCAGGCCAAAAACATTAAGTTCATGGACGAGGAATCACAGACGGCCGCCATCGATCAGGTAATTACCAATATTGTTGGGGAAGAATGTAATATCAACTATTTCAATGAAGTATCCATGGTAGAGGAATTCCCGGAGGAATACCAGGAAACGAGCGCCCCTATTCGCGAATTAAAGGAACACTTTGATGAAATTCTGGCAGAATGGCAGCAGAAAGTCTAAGGTATTTCTTTCACTGTGCTTACAGAGGAGGTAAGTATCACGGTTGGCAGCGACAGCCAGATGTATTAGGGGTTCAGCAGGTACTGGAGGAGGCCTTGTCTAAAGTGCTGAAGCGGCGAATTATTTGCTTAGGCTGTGGCCGAACGGATGCGGGGGTACACGCCAGTCAGTATTTTTTTCATATCGATGTAGAGGAAGCCCTTCCTCCCGAACTCGTATTCATTCTGAACAAAGTCCTGCCTAACGATATTTCCATCTTTGACATTATCTCCGTGCCCAAGATTCATCATGCACAATTTGGGGCAACTGCCCGTACCTACCATTACTTTATCCACCAAATTAAGGATCCCTTTCTGCAAGATATTAGTGCACAGTACCCTTGCCAGGAATGGGATATAGGATTGATGCGAGAAGCCTTGGCAATGCTACCGAAATACACCGATTTTCGGGCATTTTGCAAAACACCGGATCGGCATGATTCCACCATATGCGATATTCATAGCGTAGCTATACAAAGCTATGAAGAAGGGCAGAAAATGCGCTTGCAGTTCACGGCTAAGGGGTTTCTCAAGGGGATGATCCGGCTGCTGGTGGGAAGTTTGATTGCTATTGGCAAGGGAGAAATGACGATCGCAAATTGGGAGGAAAGCCTTTCAACGGGTGTTCGCCCCACCGTTTTCAAATCCGCTTATCCACAAGGTTTATACCTGTCGAGAATCGAGTATCCTTTCTTAACTGTCACCCCCCAAGGACATTTCCCTTTCTAGTAGTTGTGCGTTTTCCTTTCTTAAGGCAAATTTCTACTTTTACAAGCCCTTGCCATCTTAGCGCACCACTTCAATGCGTTTGTTTTATTTTTCATCTAAGCTTACAAAATGTGTAAATCAACCTATCTCCTTTTATTTACCCTTAGTACTTTTCTTTTATCCTATGTCCAGGGTATCACCCAACAGAACGAGCTTCCTCGAATTAGCGTACGAGGCAATCAATTTGTGACACCAGACGGCGAAAAGCTTGTATTTCGAGGATTGAATGCCAGCGATCCTGACAAGTTGGCCACAGAAGGGCACTGGAACAAGGCCTATTTCGAAGAGATGAAGCGTTGGAACGCTAATCTGGTTCGTTTTCCCATTCACCCAACTGCCTGGGCCAAGCGAGGCAAGGATGATTACCTTAAGCTATTGGATCAAGGGGTAAAATGGGCTGGCGAACTGGGAATCTATGTAATCCTAGACTGGCATAGCATCGGCAATCTTCGATCGCAATTGTATCAACATCCGATGTATGAAACGGATAAAAAACAAACCTTCGAGTTTTGGCGGACCATCGGCAAACACTTTGGAGATAATACCACGGTAGCTTTTTACGAACTCTTTAATGAGCCTACTACTTTTAGTGGACAATTGGGTACTTGCAGTTGGACGCAGTGGAAGGAGATTCTAGAAGAAATGATCGTAATTGTCCGAGCCAATGGGGGCAAAGGTATTCCGTTAGTAGCTGGCTTCAACTGGGCATATGATCTTACACCCGTAAAATGGGATCCCGTAGCAGCAGAGGGCATTGCTTATGTAAGCCATCCCTATCCGCAGAAACGCCCACAACCCTGGGCAGACAAATGGACCAAAGATTGGGGTTTTGTTAAAGCTACCTATCCCGTTATATTGACCGAAATCGGTTTTGCAGAGGCAGACGAGGAGGGGGCCCACATCCCCGTTATCAGTGATGCCTCCTATGGCAAAGCTATTACACAATACTGCGATGAGAAAGATATTTCCTACGTGCTTTGGGTCTTTCATCCCCAGTGGGCGCCTGGCTTGTTCACGGATTGGAGCTTCAACCTATCTAAACAAGGAGAATACTTTAAGCCAAAACTGCAGCAATACAAATATTGAGGAGTTGTCCTGATCTGGTCAACTAGATGTAGGCAGATTATTAGGCTTCCACTTCAATTGTGGGTTATTGGCAAAGATGGCAGCAATAGTTAGCGCAAGGTAGGCCAGCGTGCACACTAAAGCAGCCATTGTATAGGCACCAAACTGAGATAAGGAGAAACTGAAGAGCACTGGTCCTAGAGCACTGCCAAAGACGATCACGGTCATGGCCTGTCCTGAAATCGCGCCTAAATGCTTTTGTCCAAATAGCTTGGGCCAACTAACCGCATAGATCACTCGGTATAAACCGCCTGACATCCCGTATCCCACGATCATTAGATAGTAAGCTACGTCATGGCTAGCTAGGAAGAACACGCCTAGAGTCGCTAAGGTCGCTCCCAATCCTTTGAGCAAGAGGATATATTTGAGTCGAATGTAATCACTGAGCCAGCTAAAAGTAAAGGTGAAGATCATCGCAATGGTAGCTGCCGGAGGAAAAACGCTCAAAGCCAGTTGCCTAGTGAGATCGGCTTCCGCAAAAACCGATACGACGTGAAAAGTGAAGCCTGTCGTGAATAATCCTTGCATGGCCAAAAAACCAACAAAAACCCAATAGCTAAAGCTTCTCCTAGCCTCGGGCAAGGTATATTCTTTGTAAATTTTCTGCACATCCTTGCGTGCAGCGGCCTTGCTTGCTCTATAGTTGCCGTCTGGTTCTAAGCCAGCCTGCTGTGGGTTGTCTATAAAGAAAAAGACGATAATTAAGGGCACCGCCGTAAACAAGATCAAGGCGATAAGTCGCCAGGCCCCTCGCCAGCCCCAAGCCTGGATCAAAGCATCTAGAAATAATGGCGCCAAAGAAAACACCAAGGCTAGCGCTACGCTGCTAAAACTCATCGCAAAACCCCTTCGCTTATCAAACCACTTGACCATCATATTTTGGGAGGCCATGGTGAGTACACCTTGTCCAAAAAAACGCAGCATCACAAAACAGACCGCCAGTACCCCAAAAGACATCCAGAATCCCCCTCCTAAACCATTTGCCAACTGATCGGAAATGCTCAATAAAAGCAGCGTACACCCAAGTCCCACGGCGGCAACTAGTGCCAAAGGTTTTACCCCCACCCGATCGTAGAGCTTCCCTGCCCAGGTCAACATCAGGGAACTTGCAATCGTCCCACACATGTAGGCCACGCTTAGCTGGTCTCGATTCAATTCCAAAACGCCCAACAGGCTATCGGTAAAAGTAGAGACCCCTATCGTCTGGCCTGGGATACTCATAATGATCCCAAAAGTTCCTAAGGCGATGATAAACCAGCCATAAAAGAAGGGCCAGCGTTTAGCAGGTAGTAGTGCGATATCTGGTGTTTTCATGATTCGGCGCAAAGATGCATCCTCGCCTTGTAATGGGCAAGTTTTTCCTTTTAATTAAACGCTAATTCCCTAGCTTATTCGTCAGCCGAGGACCATAGGGAATGCGGTATAGTCAGCCACTGCTTTCGATAGGTCCAAGGCATATGTAAATCTGGCATTTCTCCATTCTCAGCGAGATTAGCGGCTATCCCGCTCGGGTCACCTGTACCGTGGCCGCCAATTTCATAGCAACTTCCCTTGTGTGCAATAAACTTCATGTATTGTTCCCAATGATGGTAGAGGTAATACAAATGGCCAAACTCATGCGATAAGGTGGCGCCGTCGGCATCGGCTTCCACAAAGACGGCTATCGCCCCTGCCCGCCCCACAAAATCTGGATGCTCCATGCGTATGATGGGCGTATCAGAAGAAAAGATTCCCTCCTGTAGACTAAGCACCAACATACCTTCTAAGTGTTGCAAGTCGGGATCTTCATGAAAAAGCGAAACTCTCGTCTGCACATAGACCGGCAAAGACTTTCCATTTAAATTGACCAAGGTATTAATGGCCTGATATAGGTCTGGATTGTGATGGTATTGGGCCCAAAGGAGTTGCTCCGTATGATAGGCCGTTTGCAAAGCCAACCGAAAGTCTTCGAAGGAGACGAGGAGTTGCTTACGCATTTTTCGCAGTGCCCCCCAAGCACAGCTATGTCCATTCTTTGCAGCACACAATTCTTTGCGCTTGGCCTGTAAAGGGATCTTGTGCGTTTTGGTAAAGACACGAATCTTGGCCAGCTTATCTTGATAGTCCCAGTAGGCTTTTTCCAGCACATCCAAATCCCCATTTCGTATTAAGGAGTTAGCGGCTCGTTTTTTGAGCTCATCAATAAATAGATAAGGAGTGGGATGTAAATTAAAAGGAGTGAGGGCCGTTTCCAAAAAGGTTTTAACCGAATCCAATAAAGGAGGATTCGGCAGATCGGGGATCATCGCTCGATCCTTCCTTGCCGTAGGGGTCGCAACAGCACTCCTCGCTGGGAGTTGAGTATTTGTGAGCAGCCGTTTCGGAAATGATAAAGTAATCGCATTCATTGGGTCAACTACAGCAAAAAGTAAGCTGATAGTCAGCAAGGTGTAGTGCAGGGTCTTGCACATAGTAAACAGCTTTAGGTGATGACTGTGGCAGTCAATTACTTACTTAACAGTAGAAAAGGAAGATCCTGAAGTTGAAGGATGCGAGGAAGTTATCAGGGGGTAAGCAGGTATGGATCTCTCCAAAATTAAGGATATTGAAGGTCAAATGCTACCTCCTTAGATAAAAGCACGTCTAAATGTAAGTGCTCATATAGGAGTATCAATCCATTCAGAGCGGGGAAAGTTCCCCAACCACAGTTTTATGCTTAATAAAAATCGTTTGCTAGGGCTTACTCTTCTCCCTCTACTGCCACAGAAATGGGTTCTATACCACTATTCCAGGACGGGCGATAGGCCCAAGGCATAGAAAGGTCCGGCATTTTACCTTCCTCTGCCAATTCAGCGGCTAGACCACTACCATCACCTGGCCCATGTCCACCAATCTCATATCGATGCCCCATTTTCTCCATATACTCCGTATAAGCCTCCCAATGATGATAGAGATAATACAAATGGCCATATTCATGAGAAAGTATGGAACCCGAAGATCCTATCTCCACGAAGACGGCTAAGGCGCGCGGACGCCCCACAAAATTGGGGTGATCCCGCCTGATACTTGGCGTGTCAGAAGAGAACAGGCCGGCTTGTCGACTGAGTACCACCAATCCGCTAAGATGTTGCAGGTGGGGTTCACTATCAAATAAAGCAGGCCGAGCACATACATAAATAGGCAAAGCTGAACCGTCCAAGTTAGCCAAGCTGTTCAGTACCTCAAAAAGGCGACGATTGTGAAGGTATTGTCCCAATAAAACCACCTCCGTCTCGTAGGCAACAGATAGCTCTTGCTTGAACAGGCGAAAGGATTTCCAAAGGGCTTTTCTTTTTTGCCGAAGCAGAGACCAGTCACAGATTTGCTCACCCGTAAGCGCTCTATAGTCCCTTTTAGTCGCTTCCAATGGCACTCCCAAGGCGAGGGTCAATTGCTTTAGCTTATTCAAATCTTCCTTATATTTGGAAAAAGCTTTTTCTAAATTTGCTAAGCTGCCATTCCGGATTAAGAACAGCTTATTTCTTTCCTGTAGCTGATCTATAAAATAGCTTGGTGTTATGCTGGTAATGTAAGGAGTCGTAGTAATCCTCAGGTATACTTCCACTGCTGCTAAGTATCGATAAGTTGGAAACTTATTCAACACACTGTCTCGATGACTAAATTGGCAATAAAAAGTGGTGCCGCTGGCCAAAGCGGCATTGGCACAAGGGTCCGTTTGAGATGGTAAGGAAGTCATAGCTTTACTGGCTTCCATAAAGAATAGACAAATAAAGAACAGGACACGGTATCGCATTCTACACATAGCATAAAGGCTTTAAATGATGACCAAGGCAGTCAATAACACAATACCATTAGGGAAATTCTGCTGTTGGAAGGACTTAACGTAAAGGGGAGTATAACCGGTTTGTGGTCCAAAAATAGCTTACAATTGCCTGAAATGCTACCTGCATTTTAATCAATACAAATACGATATTAACCCTAAATGATCCACAAATCGACCCTTAGGGTTAATATAGTACCCTTATCATGCTATATTATTTGGAGATAAGACAGAATTCTTCGTAAATCTCTGTTCTAGCCCGCAAAAAGAGAGGAAAATTTGGAGATCTCATTCAGGTAATTCATTTGAGATCAGAAAGTACTTACCCCACTGCTACCGTATAGACACAGGAGAATTCGTGCCCGTCAAGGCGCAGTAATTAGTCTACCTTATATTCGAAGTAACCACATATCGGCAAGGCCGCTCGCTGCCATCCAGTAGATAATAACAACAGTGCTGTGCGATATGACCAGCTTCCAGGAAGAATTTCAAAGAAAAGCAAGTATCCTACTCAAACTCGCTAGTGAAATGGAACTCTACTTTCGGATGATTCTCTCGTGCTAAATTCAAAGTCCAGGCAGACTCCGCCAAAAATACCAGCTTGCCGTCCTTGTCTTTAGCAAGGTCTCGTTTTCTTCGGGTCATAAACTCTTTCATCGCTGCTTGATCTTCACAGCTCACCCAGCAAGCTTTGTGTAAGCTCACAGGCTCGAAATTACAGGATGCGCCATATTCGTTCAACAAGCGGTATTGGATAACATCAAACTGAAGCGCCCCTACCGTTCCCACAATCTTTCGATTATTGGACTCCCGAGTAAATAGCTGTGCAAGACCTTCGTCCATCAATTCAGCGAGGCCTTTGTTCAGCTGCTTGGTCTTCATGGGGTCCATGTTATTGACATAACGGAATTGCTCTGGAGAAAAGCTGGGAATGCCCTTAAAGTGTAGGACTTCTCCCTCCGTAACCGAATCCCCAATTTTAAAATTACCCGAATCATACAGGCCGATTACATCCCCTGGATAAGCTTGTTCTACCACGGTTTTCTTAGAAGCCATGAAAGAGGTGGGGTTGGAAAATTTCATCTTGCGATTCTGCCGAACGTGCAGGTAATTGGTATTGCGCTGGAAAGTCCCTGAGCATACGCGCAGGAAGGCGATACGGTCTCGGTGTCGTGGATCCATATTCGCATGAATTTTGAATACAAATCCGGCAAATTTATCTTCTGTGGGATCAATTTGACGCTCTTCGGTAATTCTAGGGAGAGGTGGCGGTGCGATATCTACAAAACAATCCAGGAGTTCTCTTACTCCAAAGTTATTAATTGCACTACCAAAGAATACCGGAGAAAGCTCTCCATTCAAATAAGCCTCCTTATCGAAAGCAGGATATACTTCTCGGATCATCTCCTCGTCTTCTCTCAATTCATCTGCAGCTGCCTCGCCTACTTCTTTATCTAGTAATTCATCTTCTAGGTCGGTGATCTCAATAATATCCTCCTCTTCTTGCTTTCCGTGCGCGCGGAAAAGGACTAGTTTTTTCTCATAATTGCTATACACCCCTTTGAAACGCTGTCCCATTCCAATAGGCCAACTCAGGGGGGTCACTGTTAAGCCCAGTTTCAGTTCTACTTCATCCAGCAGATCAAAACCGTCTTTACCTTCCCGATCCAGCTTATTGATAAAAACAATAATAGGCGTATTGCGCATTCGGCACACCTTGACGAGTTTCTCCGTCTGCGTCTCCACCCCCTTGGCCACGTCAATCACCACGATCACACTATCCACTGCTGTCAACGTTCGATAGGTATCTTCGGCAAAATCCTGGTGACCCGGCGTATCCAAGATATTGATCTTGTGTCCCCGATAATTGAAAGCCATCACCGAGGTCGCCACTGAGATACCCCGCTGTCGCTCAATCTCCATGAAGTCGGAAGTGGCGCTGCGCTTCACCTTATTGGACTTTACCGCCCCTGCCTCCTGGATCGCACCACCGAAAAGCAGTAGCTTTTCCGTGAGGGTCGTCTTACCCGCATCCGGGTGACTAATGATCCCGAATGTCTTCCGCCTATTCAATTCTTCTATAAAACTCATGCCTGCCTTCGATTTTGCCTTTCAGAAGCTATTTTGAAGGTGCAAAAGTACGGATTTTTTCGGGGGAATGGAAGCCTGCTACTACTCAATAAAAACAGCCCTATCCACTGCTCACCAGCGAATAGGGCCATCGAATCAATTAGGAAGTGGATGTTTTTAACAAGCTTTCACCTACTCCCATCACTTTTAGTCGGAATATATAAGGCAATTAAGCTTTTACTCAAAAATCTTTAACCTGGCCGCTACCTTCCAAACGAATGCTACTGGATTCATCTTTTCGCCGCTGCAAACTTTCGACATAGGCCAACTTAGCATGGCTGTCTCCTTGCAGGTTGATGCGAGCGGTGTTCAAACTGGCTTTTTGAGCATCCAAGCGAGCGGAGGTTTGCAGTTGAGCGTCCAAGTAGCCGTATCGGCCTTTCATATCTAGTTTGTTTCCATGGTTTTGCTGTACCAGTAAGCTATCTAGCTCTAGATAGGTTTTAACTTCAAATTTTCCTTGGGTGTATAATTGCATGAAAGATTGTTGGAAGCCATTGATCCTGACATCATCCGTATTCAACGCCTCAATCGCTTCTAGTTCGGGCAAGGTGATGAATAAGCGAATGGGGGCATCTGGGTGCTCCACCGGGGATTGAATGGTCAGGTGATCGCCGGCTTGATTCACTTTTAAGAGGTCCGTATATTTGGCAGGTCCAGAAAGTCGTATGGTGTAACGATCGGCTCTATCGATCATGACTTTCATTTCTCCCTCCAAGCGAATCTTCTTAAAATCTTTTACAGACAAGCGTTGATCAGCTGCTGCTTCCTCGGCTTTTTCACAGGAAATACAGCTCAGGCCTTCAGGTCTCATTTCCCAAGCATTGTTGGGTTCGCGCCACGGATTAACCCGACCATTTTCTAAATCTACTGAACTGAGTATCCTACCCATTTTCTTGTCAATCTGTACAAAGCTTTTTTCGGGAACCAAGAGGGTCAGTTTCACACGTTGATGTCGCCACTTTTGATCCTTAGGTATAGGGAACCTATCTGGGAAGGTAATTGTATTGCCTTCTATCTGTAAGGGTACATTCAATTGTGAAGCCAAGAGGTTAGCATCTCCTTGATCTCTCCCTCTGGCAAATACTTTTTGTTGCAGTTCAAAGATTCCTTTCTCTGACTTTTTGATGGCCAATGAAACTTCAGCTCCAAAAATCTCTTGCTCCACTTCATGTAGCTCGTCGTAAAAGGTACCGTCATTATCATAATGGGTCGGAGATAGCACTAGGTGCATCGTATCTCCTTGCATTAGGCCCGGGTTGAGGTTCTGACTGACTCCTACATCCGTACTAAACTCCCGGCCAACCATACTGGCTAAGGCAAAGAAGCTCACCATATTCAAGCCCCAGAAGGCAGATAAACCAATACCCCACCTCTTACTCATCCGTGTCCCAAAGACCAAACGGAAAGCTCCCAGAGCAATACTTAGCATAGGAATCCCAATAAGGAACATTAAGTTAAAGACGGCCAAACTCGACAATAAACCTTGTCCAGGAAGGACTCTTTCCGCAAATGGCATCCCAAAAAAGATGCCTACAACAGATATGATCCATGTCACCAATAGGGCAATCAGTATGCCAATCGCGACTAGAAATAGTACTGGCTTAGCTATAGCGATAATCGTATCAACTGCTTTTTTGAAAAAGTAGCCGATCCCATCTACTACCTTTTTTCCTGATTCGCCGTCAAACTTCACCCCATAAACTTTGGACCCTTCTTTGGAAGTAATCTCATCGCCAAATTCGCTTACCTTTTTAGAAATATTTTCTACCTCTTCCTGGATGATCTTACCAATGTTGGATACATTGATGGCTTCCCCTCTCATAGTAAGGCGATCACCTGCAGTTTTGGCTTCAGGTAATATCGCCCAAAGGATGATGTATACCGTGATTCCAAAACCACCGGAAATCGTGAATAACACAAAAAGAATTCTGACCCAAACAGGGTCTTGGATGCCAAAGTAGGCGGCAATTCCGGCACAAACACCTGAAACGACCTGATCATCAGGATGTCGAAACAAACGCTTTCCGGTCTTATACTTGCTTTTGCTATCGGTGGACTTAGAAGGCTCTGCCTCATCCATTTCTGTATCGGCATCAAAGTCTTCAGGTCGCCCCATGACAGCAATCGCCCCTTGTACATCTTTTAGGGTAACAATCGGGCGATCCCCCAGTCTTTCCTGGAAAATCTCTGCTAAACGGCTTTCTATATCGGATGTAATTTCTTCAAAACCATTTACTTGGCTAAAGTGCTTCCTAATCGCCTCCAAGTATCCTTGTAGGTGAGCATAAGCATCCTCATCAATGGTGAAAGGATAACCGCCAAGATTTATTGTGACTATTTTATTCATTAGTGAGGATGTTTTTAGTGGAGTTTTCAACGGCTTGTACTAGTTCATTCCAGGTTACAAGCAGTCCCTTAAGGAATTCGTGCCCAGCAGCTGTAATCTCATAATACTTGCGAGGTGGCCCCTTGCTGGATTCCTTCCAAGAGTAAGTCAGGAGTTCTGCATTTTTCAATCGAGTCAACAAAGGATAGAGGGTACCCTCGACCACAATCAATTGTGATCCCTTCAGCTTTTCGATAATATCAGAAGGATAGATGGGTTCTTCTGATATTATAGAGAGCACGCAGAGTTCTAGTATCCCTCGTCTCATTTGTTTCCTTGTTTTGTCTATGTTTTCCATCATCATGACACAAAAGTATACAAACATATAGTACTATGCAATACATAGAACTACTTTTTAACCTACTACCTCGACTAACATAGTACCTTCTTCGACGAACGGAGATTGGCGGAGGTCAGAGGTCAGAAGTCAGAGGTCAGAGGTCAGAGGTCAGAGGTCAGA
>JAHQWA010000492.1 GCA_019634045.1 Saprospiraceae bacterium | reverse complement strand
CTATTTAGTGCCTGTTTGACAAAATTCAAGCTCATCACGCTTAGAGAGATCAAAAATTATCCCTATCCTACGGCCCAATCGCCCCTTAGTGCACTTAGATATCACAAAGTATATTTATGGTAGGCGCAGCCTTAATACCAGACCTTGGCGACGAATCTTACCTAGGACGGGTGGAATTCATTCGAAATAAGGCTGGAAAGATTACACACTGTCTCATCAGTGGGCAAAAGGCTTATGATTTGTATTTCGAAAAAACCAACTGCCCATAATGTCACGCCTTCCATGACCAAACGGTAACCTTTTCTCCATCTTAAGAAACCTGTTCTTAGTTGTAGAACCTAGAATAAGGGAGACTACACTTATTCATTTCGCAAGCTAAGAACAGGATTCCTAAGGGCTGCTTTTAGCGTTTGATAGCTGATGGTAATCAAAGCAATGCCCAGGGCAATGCATCCAGCCAAGAGAAAGAAAACCCAACTCATATTGATTCGGTATGCATAAGTAGACAGCCATTGCTCCATGCCATACCAAGCCAGCGGAGTAGCCAGAATCAAGGATAATGCTACCAAGAACAGAAATTCACGACTAAGTAGGTTTATCAAGTTGAAAGTGGAAGCACCCAATACTTTTCTGATTCCAATTTCTTTTATCCTTTGATGGGTGGAAGCTGTGGCCAACCCCAATAGCCCCAAGCAGGCAATGATTAAAGATAAGACGGAAAAAACGAGGAAAATGCTACGAAAGCGCAATTCTCCCTGGTATTGATCCCTGATATCTTCATTCATGATGGTATAGTCCAGTGGCACCTCCGGGTTAATCTCCCTCCAGGTTTCTTCCAGAAAACCCAATGTCTTAAAAGGATCCGATAAATCTGCTTTTAAAGCAAAAGCAGCATAATTATTTTTATTTCTTATCGGCAAAATACGTACAGGCTCTACTTCTTTATGCAATCCTTCAAAATTGAAGTTTTTAACCACACCGACAACTGTTCTTTCAAAGGGCGCTGCACCCATTTTTTTACCTAAAGCTTGATCCGGACTTCCCCACCCAAAAGACTCCACAGCTGCTTCATTGACAAGAACTGATTGGGTGGAATCAGTAGGAAATGCCTCAGAGAAAAATCGCCCAGCAGCCAACTCTATTCCATAGGTTTCCGCATAAGATTCATCCACTCTTATATTATAAAGACTAGAGGACACCTTCTTCCCTGGTTCTGTTTCTACCTGGACCGTACTATTACTTAAGCCTCCAACTGGGTGAGAATTCCTGTAGAAGGAAATAGACTTAAATTTGGAATTCTTTAGCAATTCATTTTTGAGTATTTCCTGCTTGTCATTGACGCTTTGTAGCCCGCGGTAAGAAACGTAAATCACTTCATCGGTCTGCATACCAAGGTCTTGATTCTGGATATAGCGCAATTGACCATTAACCGTAATGATAGCAATGATTAAAGCTATAGTCGCAGTGAATTGCAACACCACTAATGATTTCCGAATCAAACTTCCTTGCTTCCCACTTTTCAATTGCCCCTTGATCACAGATAGTGGTTTGAAGGAAGAAATGCTAAAAGCTGGGAAAAAGCCAGCTACTAGTCCCAGTGCTAAGGTGCCTAAAAGCAGCCATAAAAAGCTTTGAGCATTCACGTCCAGCGCAATTGCATAACCGAAAAAGTTTTCAGCATTTGGCAGCAAAAAATAGACTAAACCGAGTGCAATCAAGGCAGAGACAAAGCAAATAAGCGTAGATTCTATCAAAAATTGTTTAATCAAATCCGTACGTAAGGCTCCAACAACTTTCTTAATTCCCACCTCCTTCGCTCGTCGCAATGCATTGGCCGTACTTAAATTGATGTAATTGATACAAGCGAGGAGCAAAATAATAAAGGCAATAGCCGTAAAAATGGAAACATTTCTTGCACTTCCATTATTGGAGAAGTCGTACCTCAAGTCGGAACTAAGATGTATGCTGGTCAAGGGTTGTAGGAAATACTGGTAAGACATATTTCGTTCTGTAAAAAAGGTCAATTTTGAAGTAATGAATTTATTGACCTCTACCATTAGGGCTTCCCGATCCGTATTGGGCTCCAGTTGCAAATAGGTGTAATACGAGCCACCGCCCCAATTGCTATCCATACCCTGGGCTCCAAAACGAATTTTTGCCAGATCCATACTCGTAATCGCCTCAAATTGCAACTGAGAATTCACGGGGGGATCTTTCAGAATTCCCGTAACTTTCAACGGTCGTTCGTTATCCATAATCAGCGTTTGCCCCAAGGCCGGCTTTTCGCCAAAGTACTTCTTGGCCAGACTTTCTGTCAGAACGATGGAATTGACTTCTTTTAAAAAATCCGCTTTATTTCCTGCCAAAACCTCCCAACTGAACATCTCAAAAAAATTGGGATCAACTATCCTAATTCTATTTTCAAAATAGCTTTGATCCCCAGATTTAATAATTGCCCTAGTACTGCCAAAACGGGTAGCATTGACAATCTGAGGGAATAATTTATGTAATTGCGCTCCCAAAGCAGGTCCTGAAACCGCTTGCGAAAAGCTTTCGCTTTCACTTTTGAAGGTGTTAGGTATTCGGTAAATGTTTGCTGCATTCTCATGGAAGGCATCAAAGCTTTTTTCTTGGTTTATCCAGATCAAGATTAGCAAAAAGCTCGTAATGCTAATCGTCAATCCCACTACATTGAGGATGGAAGCAAGTTGATTCTTTCGGAAGTTTCTAATAGATGTTTTTATGTACATGCCGAGTGAATTTGATGCTAAGTGTGAAGATTCTCTCTTTATAATATGCGGACGGAAATGAGTAATGACATCTAGTATGAAAAACCAGTTCGCCTGGCGGGCTTGCCCCTTTTCAACTCTATCATAGAAATACTCATAGAGTGCGCCCTGAACATCTTCCAACTGGTGTGGGGCACAATACCATTCCAGAAACTTATCCGCCCATTTAGGGGGTGTAGGCTCACTTGTATTTAAGCCGGACTTATCATGGCCCATAGTGTATCTCTTTGTGCTTTAACCATTTCCAATGTTTTCATACCTAGCGGAGTGACCTGGTAAACGCGTTTTCTTCTGCCCCCGCGTTTATTACTCCCCGCTTTCATTTCGGAAGTCAAAAAACCTTTCTTCAAGAGGCGATTAAGGCAAGCATGCACTACACTATGCACCACCTTGCGGCTAGCTACCTCGTCAATGATCCTGGCAATTCCTACACTATACGCTTCCTCCGGACGAGCCACAGTAATCAACAAGACTAGTTCTTCGAATTCACCTAAGTTAGTTCCTTTCATATTACTGTCGTGTTTGTATATCTAATAGGTAAAGATGGTAATTTTTTCGATTAGTTGCTTGTTTGCATACCAAACAAGTAAAAAAAGATTTCCTGGATCAGATATCCTGCCTGCAACTGCCTCGAAAAACAAAAAAAGGACATTGCAACAATAACAAAAGGGATTGCAACAATAGTGAAGTCCCCTTCCCCTCTCTCATCGTAGGTTTGCTTCTGACATTTACTATTCCTCTTCACATAACCTACAATTGAGAACCATGAAAAAATCATTGCTCTATCTCACGCCTGTTATTCTCATCATCCTGGCTACCACCTTTCCTGGAAAGAAAATGATGACTTCCGGAGAAATATTCGACCAAGTAATACAGTATTATGATCCCAATGGCATCTGGGATGAATTCTCTGGCAGCATGAGAATGCATACCATTTTTGATGACAATATTTCCATAGAAGATATTACCATTGATAATAAGGCAGGGTATTACCATAGTACTCGGCATTATCAAGACAGTACTTTTACTATCGGTAGAGAAAACGGAAAGTCTTTCTTCAAAGTCAACGGAAGTCCCATAGCAGCCAAAGCTATTTCTCCTCGTTTACAAAAGTGGCCGTACCGTCTGAAGGAAAGCGCTGCGGTAGAAATGTCAGAACATCATACTGTCCACTTCAGCTTACCTTTGGCTTACAAAAGTGCAGGTGCTAAACCATTGCCCAAAGTAGGCTCAGCTAGACTTTACGACAAAAACTATAGCATCATCACCTTGCCAAGCCTTCCCGATGCCAAGGGCTGGATGTATAAGGATGTCGAAATTGAGCTTTATGTGGATACAAAAAATGGCTATCGAGTAGATGCCGTCAGCATCAATAACAGCTGGGGTAAAGACAAAAAAGGTGGCATCGCCCTCTTCAAGGGAGAGTTGGAGATCAACGGCTTGAAAATACCTGCCAGGAAGGTCTACCTCAACCGCGCTGATATGAGCTACGCCATGATGGATGCCTTCGAAAGTTTATAGCAGACAGATTTAACGATATCTGGTTGACCCTGAGGCCTTGATAGTATTATATGGGTATAAGTAAACCCGCAGAATTTGAGATCAAGGCGAGATGAGAGCTAGCAGAGGCCTCAGGGCTGCTGTTGGTCAGCACTGAAATGCTATTACGAACCATTTTCTACCAAAGACTTGCTCTATCCTTACACGTCGATGACCTCACCAGGCTTTTAATTGCCTTGTCTTATTAATGTCCTCCTTCACCTCATTGACTAGGGCTTTCCAATCCAGTAAATTCGTACGGGCCAGCATCTGTGGGCGATAATTCTGCGTGGAAACGGCCGCGTATTTCAGCCAATGTTCCAGCGCCTTTTCAAGTAGCGCAATGGCTTTCTCTTTGTGTTCCTTGCCTTGTTTTTCTAGATAAAAGGCCAAGGCGACGGCTGCTTCAATTTTCACGGCATAGTAGTTGCCCAGATGCCCCATGGCGGTGATATCATCCAACAGGGTGCTGGTTTCAGCGCTTAAGTCACTAACTTGCTTCATGACTTCCGCGCCAGAAATGGATTCGTTGGAGATGGTCCTTAACTGCTGAGCAACATCAAGCGGAGAGGTCTTGTCACTTTCCTTTTTAGCTATCTCACTTCTAGCATAGGCCCTAGGGTTTTGCAGATTGCTCCCTTCCATCGTCGGATTGTCTACAAAATCCGTCACTTCCCTAAAACCGCCCAATACGGGTCGTGAAAGACAAGCTTCCGGTGACCACATATGGTCCCAATTTCGCCAGTGGAAAGTATTCACTTGGGGAATGATCGTGGAGGCGGCTTGCCAGAGGTCGTGTAATTTATCGGCTGGCAATTCCGGATAGTGTTGCTGTATCTTTTGGGTAAAAAAGGACTTTGGCAGATCAGGATCGTATCCCAACCTTCCCCACAACATGGTGTTGTACCAATGCTTTTTGACCTCTAACTGCCCAGAGAGTTCCGGGTGTTTACTAATGAACTCCCGGCCCCAAACATAGCCATCCGAACCATAGTAATAGCCCGCCGTTTGATCCTTGGGAAAGTACTTCAGGAACTTTCGCACATAGTCCGCATCTCCCCAGCGATAGACGAAGATGTCATCATTGCGCAGGTTCCACCAGGATTTGAGGCCATGGGGAGCCATTTCGTGGAGGTGGGCTTTGGCAAAGGGGGGCTCCGGAGAGGAATAGAGTCGAGCCTTGGCGTATTTGAAGCTCACTTCAAAGGGATCGGGATATTGCTTCCAATACTTCATGATCTGATCCATGTCGGAATACCAAACTCGGTGAATGAAAGGAACTTCGCGATCGGGATGTACCTCCTTTGCATCCAAGATACCTAGCCCGTAGGTCTCCCAGAGCCACTGCTCTCGGTTGTAGCCATCCCAAGTCGGCGGCATGTACTCCCCGGCCGTCACGCCTATCCCTTTGACCTCAGGGTAGGTGAGTAAAAAAGTCTTCACTGCCGCTCGGTAGTAGGCAATAGTTTTAGGGTTATTCATCTGGTGTGAAATGCCATACTTCCCGGGTTTTTCGTCCCACAATTTGATACCAAAGGTTTTGTGAAAAGGCTCAACGGGATTGGCTACACTATTAGGGCAAATATTCCAGGTAATGAAATAAATGTCGATGCCTCTGCTTTTCGCTAATTTCATCACAGACTGCCAGAAAGTAATTTTTTCATCTATGGAGATTTGCTTCACGGTCTTTAAATTCTCCATCACATTAGTCGTCACCAATTGCGGATCGCCCCATTCATTTTCTCTACCTACTGGTGACAGGGTAGTGACCTTCACATCATTCAAAGCCACATTCGGGTATTCCTCCATCTTAATCATGGAGGGAAAGGGGTGAGGATTCCAGAGCGTGAGTGTATTATAGCGATGAATCGCCATATCATCTAGGAATTCCTGCCAGAAGGCAAAGTTCCACATCTCTAGGATGTTCTTTTGAGCAGCGTCTCCAGAGTCATCATAGCTAGGCGTTCTCGCATCGAGCGGGATATTAAATTTCAAGCCCCGTTTGGCGAGGTAAGGTCTACCTACTGTTGCTGTAATCTGTCGATTCAATTGCAGCTGCTCCGCTACTTCCAAACCGCCATACAACAGACCTTTGCCATCTCCTCCATAGATAATCACTCCTCCAGGCCCCGGCTCAATCCGGTAGCCCTCCGTCGGCAGATTAGCACCTAACTCAAATTGGATCGGTAAGTCGGGCAGGCTCTTTTCTTTGATCGCTTCCGTTATTTTTTGGCGGGCAAAGGCGAGGTCGATGTCATCTTGCGCTTGCACAAGCATGCAGGGTAGAAGAAGGGCTAAGATGGCTGCCCAGCTTATCAAGTGGTTTTTCATTATTGAAGGATTTCACCTCTTCCCTAGTCTCCAGCAGAAGAGGAATGATAGATCTTTCGCAGAAATTACAAATTCTGGATCGCACCTGCTCCCCGATTATCCATCCCTTCTACATTTTTCAACAATACTTCTATACTATCCACCTAGCTATTCATACATCTTTCTATTTTATCCCTTGATAATTCATGTTCCATTCTTCATTCAAAATTCTTCATGTTCACACACACTCCATCCATCTACCTTCTTCCCCTGCACTCCGCATCGCCGCCATACACACCGCCGCATTCCGATACCCATCCTCAAAGTTGGCATAGATGTGATCGGGGCTGGTAGTACCGGTTTCGATATCTCGGTAAATATCTTGGAAACAAGCTCGGAAGGTTTGTCCAAAGCCGTCGCCAAAGGGAAAGGTGAAAGTCTGATAGCCTTGAAATTTCTTTCCCAAATGCAATTGATACGGGTGTTCGTTGTTCCACCAAAGGGACTGCTGTGTTCCACTAATCTCTAACTGTAGGCGATTGCCTCGCCCATGGGAGACCTCCGAAAGGACTACATTACCGATCGCTCCATTGGAAAACCGCAGACTTAGGGTAGCAACATCTTCCGATGACACCGAGAGTTCCTGCCCCTCTCCTCCCCTATGCATCATTCCTTCCCTCAGCTTCCGCTCCGGATCAAAGGCACCAAATTGTGCGGAAACGGCTTCGATCTCCAGGCCCGTCCAATAGCGAACCAAGTCAATCCAGTGCGAACCGATCTCTGTCACGGCGCGCATGGGGCCGGCTAGTTCGGGCTGATAGCGCCAGGAATAGGCATCGGGCAAGGCGTGAAACTCCTGGAGGTAGGAGCCATGGATCAGGCGGACAGGACCAAAGGCCGGATCGGCAAGTTTGGCTTTGGCATGCTGGGAGGCTTCGTGGAAACGCACATTGAAGACTACGGCTCCGATCAGTCCTTTTTCCTGAGCGAGCTTCGTCAATTCTTTAGCCCGATCTGGTTCTATACACATGGGCTTTTCGCAAACCACGTGCTTATCTGCCAAGAGTGCAGCCTTGATCATGTCATAATGTAGGGCGGGTGGGGTGCAGATGTGGACAGCTTCAATATCATCAGACAGCGCATCAGTAAAGGTTATGCTAAATCGGGGAATATTCCATTGCTTGGCGAAGGCCTCGCCACGTTCTTGACTGCGATTGACGGCTACTGCAACCTCATGACCGAGAGCTTGCAGAGTCTGGACGTGTGTATTGCCGATTAAGCCAGTTCCGATTATTGCTACTTTCATAAGGTCTATCATTTATCTGAAAAACAAGTATAGTAATTTATCCTTCGATTAGGCGGAACAAATTACTTTTTTGGCCTCCTGCCGAATTCCACCCACTTTCAACCAATAAATCAAAGCTCCCCACCAGGCCATCAAACTAGCTTGATGCGAGCACCGCGGACTCCTACTTTTGTAGGCATACCCTTCCCCCCATTATTTCAAAAGCACAAGTAGAAGAAGACCTATTTTATCACCCTGCTCTAGGCAGGACCTCAATCCTTTAAAACTAAGAAAATGAAAAGACTAAACTGGACGCTCTTTTTGGTGGCGGTGGTGAGCCTAATGCCACTCTCCCCTAACCATGCCCAACTGGGCAAACTCAAAAACAAACTCGGACTCAAAGAGAACAAAGCCCAGGGTGGTGGCGTGGAACTCGACTTTTCCTCCTCCCCCTTCATGCCCGCTATTACAATGGAGAGTCTACTTTCCGGGGGGATTAAGATGAAGGTTGATGGTAAACTGAGTACCCCAAACCTAGCCGTTTCCTTCCTGCCTACCGCTACAAAAAAAGGAGACAAGGCCAATTACGACAGCTATAAAAAGGAAGATCTACTGCTGTATGCGGATGTTGTCAATACAGAATCAAAAGAAGTAGCAGGTAGATTCCACTACTCCGTCAATCCGGTCTTGAAGGTGGCTTCCGTAATGAATCAAAAACAAGTACACGAAACGGAGGATTTCATCAAGATTGGCAAAGGAAAGTATCGGCTGGATTTTTACGCGGCGGGTAAGCTCTACTACACCTTTCCTTTTGAGGTGATTGAGAAAAAAGTGGACGATCCTTATGCGGCCTTCACCTCTTGCCTATTCCTCAAAGGTCCATGGGAGGATTGGAATTATTTCGACTTCTCCAGCTACTCTGACAAGGACTTGATGGTTTGGCATCATTTCATAGATAATACCACGACTAATATTGAAAACAAGTTCAGAGTAGAGAAAAACTGTGACTATAAATTCAAGTATGAGCTGCTCAAAGACGGCAAAATATTTGGGGCCTACGATAGTCGCATGCAAGGCTCGAAGAAGGGTAGTTTCAGCTCACCGAAGGACTACAACACCGGCGGCTCGACCCGTACCAAATGGATTAACAATTCCGTCCAAGTCACCAAAATCCCAGGTACTAATCCAGATGTGTGGCAGCAGGCCAAGAAGAGTGACTTCACCGATGGCCGCTATGAAATGATCGTGTATACGAAGGATTGTACGGGTCAAGAATTGAAACGCCACTTCCCTTTCCAGGTCAAGAATGGGAAATTCGTCCAGCACCCAGAACAAGATCGCAAAGTACATCAAGATCCGCTGACTATCATCGAGGGTGGACCTCACCAATTCTGGTACAAAAGAAAATAAACCAAGTCTAGCGCCACAAACAACCGAAGTTTTGCAGGGAGAGTCATCCGAAGTTGCTTTTAGACGAGACAAAGACAAACTTCGGATGACTAAGCCTCAGAAACTTCGATTGTTTCGCTCGGCATGAAACACTAAAAACATCATCCTATGAAATCTAATCTACTGCTAGCCGGCCTACTGCTGCTTTTCATGGCTTGCGGATCAAAGGAGGTCAGTGAGAAATCAAATACGCTAAGTAGCGCTGTTCCCATTGGCCATACCCCAACGGAAGAAGTAACAGAAATCAGTGCTCCTAAAGCCCAACACCAGAAATGGGACGGCTTCTATTTCTATGATATCTACATGGGGAGCATCATCGTCATCCACGAAGGGAAGTACTACAATTTCGCACGCAAGGAATTCAAATCGTTCTACAAAGATTTTGAATACGACATTGATTTTGAGTTGAATGAAGATGGATTCATCCCCATTGTTCGGAAGTACTACTTGGACCGAAATGACCAGCTACAGAGCAAAGAGACCATCTTATTTGATACCCAACCTGTGGAGGAGGGTGGAAAAACGACTTCCCTGCAATGTCGAGGTTATGACTATCAGCCACTAGGCAGTTTTGGGGCCTACCTAGATGCCATCAGCACTACTCGTTCGGCAGTAGTGGCAGATCTAAAGGCTAATTCAAAGCATCAGGATGACAGTGTTATCGAAACAGCGCTCAACGACCCGGATTTCGTAGCCAAGTCCGGTATGACTGAAGCTCCTTTGCGCGGCGAAGCAATAGCATTCTGGCAACTCTTAGCCAACATTATTGAAGCAAAATAAGTAGTCCATGAAATATCTAGCATCCCTTTTATTTCTATTCATCTTCTCAATCACAATGAACAGTCAAAACCAAGCCCTAGAAAACGACAATGACTATAAGAACTTCATAAAATACTACCAAAAAGCGGAAAACTATATGGAAAGTGGAGACACCAGCAATGGCAAAAAATTTGTCAAAAACGCCATGCTCTTTGTCAAGCGCCTGGTAAAGAAAGGCTTTAGCGCCAATATTGAAGAACAGGTGGCACAATTGGAACAGTGGCAAGCTGGTTTTGATGCCCAGAAAGCCTCAAGATTGCAGATGGCCGATCTTGAAAGCGAAATTGGTAACTGGGCCAGCAAGTTCATCACCCTAAAGCAGGCCACCCCCTTTTCTAGCTGCCAATATTTATGGAACAATATGAAGTCTTTCGATCGTACAAAGGTCTTAGCCATGATCCAGCAGTTTAAGGCCAGCGAATCCTTTGCCCGCTCCAATGACTTTTCCCAGCAGAGAACGCTGCAATTAGAAGGCGAGATCAAGGATTTTGACAAAGTACTTGCAGAAGTGAAGTTTAAGGAAAAAGTCGATAAAAAGATAGCCGAACTAGAAGGTACCCATGTCGAAAATTTCTTTGATGGAGACGTGCGTGAATTGGTCTTCTACGTCAAAGCTTATAGCCAAGTCGACCCACAGAATCGAACACTCCAAGCCTACGCTAAACGAGTGGATGACATGCAAGCCAACAAAGGCCAAATTCTAAACCAAGCTCGGACGAATCAACAAAAAGCGGCCTTAGTTTCAGAATTGCCCGTGGCAGATGTACAAGATGCGGCTCTTGAAGCTGATTTCATGCAGGTAGCCAGAGCAGCCTCTCCTGGTTACAAACCTACGGGAGCCATCATTACTAGCCGTAAATGGGCCGTGAACAACGACATTACCGGAAGGCCAGTGAGTAGGCAACGTATCGCAGCGATCACCTATAAAGACAATGCTGGACAATGCTTTTTAGAGCACATTCTTTTCCTCCAGAATTATAGTGGAGGTGGTTATGGCAGAACAAAAATCTACAGTGCCTACGGCAAGAAAACTTATGATTGTTCCCTAAAATAGTGCGACAAGACAGCTGGTGTAACATTTAAGAAAAACGGAAGTATAGACAAGACAGTAGACGTTTAAAGTAAGGTCTGCCGAGTGAAGGGATTATTTGGTTCCTGGTGCTGGGCAGGCCTCTTTGGGTTTTAATGTTTAATGGGTGCTACGCTATTCTGATGGAATACTTCAAGCATTTTCCAGTATCTATTATTAATTTCTTCCTACTCATTATACCTTATGCATTCTTAATTCTTCATTGTACATGATAACCAAAGTAATCATTACGAGAATATGCCACTAACATGATCTATCGCTTACTAGGTTCTTTTCTAATTATGGGAATCTTGCTCGGTGCGCCAGTGGAGATGCGGGGGCAGATTGACAGTTTACAAGCTAGGCTGAAGCAGACCAGCGATCCCCACACTAGGATGACGCTGTTCAACAAAATTGCCTACCTGTATCATCCTACGGATTCGGCGCTGGCTTATCAGCATGCCCTCGAAGCGCTGTCATTGTCCCGCGAGTTGAAGGATGCTTATGGCAGTGGCAAGGCATTCAAAAATCTAGCCTTAACGGAAGCTTACCTGGGGTATGCAGAAAAGGCCATACACTTTTACGATTCTGCTTATCATTTCTTCGTGACTATACCTGACAGCACGGAATTAGCAGCTGTCTGGAATAATGTGGGGCGCCAACTGTGTCAAGTCGGAACTTTTGAACGTGCCATTCAAGGCTATCATGAAGCAGAACGATGGGCGAGAAACCACGATGAAAAGGGAAAGCTCTTGATTTTTCTCTTCAATCACGCCGCCTGCCTAACCGATGCCTATAAGGCCGAGGCGACCATCGCCCTCTCTGAGGAGGCCTTAGTACTCGCCGATGAACTGGACAATTGGTTTATCAAATCAGAACTGTATAGCTTGTTGGGCATCAACTATGGTGATCTAAAACAATATGAGAAAGCAGAAGCTGCCTACGATGCCGCTTTCGCCTGCCTCCCTAAAGCCGAAACACCTCAAACCGCCGATGGCCTCACTACCAACAATCCCGACCTTGCCGCCAATATCCTCAACAATCGAGGGATCCTATTCTTGGAGCAAAAGCAATTTGAAAGAGCCTACGATGACTTTAAGACCGCATTGAAATTGGCCCGGGAATACGCGCCGGAACAACTCAACGCCCCATTCTACATCAACATCGGGATCGCGGCGAAGGAGCTGAAGAAATGGGAAGAGAGTCTTAGTTATTTTCAGGAGGGGCTTAGGTACCTGGAAGCTACCCAACAAAGAGTCGCTATGGGAGAAGCCTATGCGCATTTATCCGACCTCTATTTCAAACTGAATGATGGAATGCAAGCCTACCGTTTTCTTCAGAAATCGCATGCGTTGCAGGACTCTCTCTTATCCGCTGAAACAAAGAAAAACCTACAAGAACTGGATGTTAAATACAAAACCGCCCAATACAAAAGGGAACTTTCAGAATCAAAACTACAATTACAAGCACAACGTCATCGCACGAATTTGTTGGGGCTGGGGGCATGTACGCTGGTATTGCTGTTGATCACCTTCTACTGGCTATTCCACAGTAGGCAGAAGAATAAAGTTCTACATTTGGAAAAACGGCAGGCCGAACTACAGTACGGTCTCTTGAGGGCTCAAATGAATCCGCATTTCATATTTAATGCCTTGAATGCCATACAGGGTTTCTTCGTGAATCAAAAGCTCATGCAAGGCAACGAGTTTTTAGGCAAATTCAGCTCCTTGATTCGACGGGTACTAGATCAGTCCAAGCTGCCCGAGCACACGCTGGCGCAAGAACTAGAGACCTTAAAGCTCTACCTTGACATCGAAAAAGAAAGACTAGAAAACCATTTAGACTACAGTATCCATACATCAGATAATGTCGATATTGCCTTGCTCGAGCTACCACCATTAATCTTCCAACCCTTTGTAGAAAATGCCATTTGGCATGGAATCGCTCCAAAGGAAGAGAAAGGGCATATCTGGATAAATATTAGTTGGGATGATACCCTCGAACAACTACATTGCGTAATTAAGGATAATGGGATAGGACTTTCGGCTTCCAACGATTTCACCGATCAAAAACACATTTCCAAAGGAATCCAAATCACCCGGGAACGTCTAGGCGAGCGGGGGACCATCAATATCCAAAACAACACCCAAGAATCAGGTGTATGTGTGGAATTAACTATATCTATGAATTGATATGATCAAAGCTATTATCATAGACGATGAGGTCAATGCCAGAAATACCCTAAAGGTTTTTCTAGGTGCAACCAATAAGCCGATTGAAATTATCGGTGAAGCCGATGATATTTCGACGGGGATTAAGCTGATTAGGAATAGCGAACCGGATCTGATCTTTCTGGATATTAAGCTGAAGAGTGGCACGAGCTTCGAACTGCTGGCACAGTTACCGAATATCTCAGCCGAAATTATTTTTGTGACGGCCTACGACAATTATGCCATCCGCGCCTTTCAAATGGCAGCCTTCGGTTACCTGCTCAAACCCATTCAGATCAGTGAACTTAACCAGGTACTGGATCGATTTGAAAAAGCCAAGACCTCCATGCAATTGCCACAACACACCAAGATTCTGATCGAGAACTTTGATCAGCATAGCGTCAAGAAGTTAGTCATTCAAAATGTAAATGGATTTAAGGTCGTGCCGCTGGAGGATATCTTCTACCTACAAGGAGAGGTCAATTATACGCGCTTATTTTTGCAAGGAGGGGAAAAAGTCATGACCAGCCGTACGCTCAAGGATTATGAAACCTTTCTGGTAGACTTCGGGTTCTTTCGCATTCATCAATCTCACCTCATCAACTTGAGTCACGTCAAGGAATATATTAAAGGAGACGGGGGTGAAATCGTCATGAATAATGGACAACACCTCAATCTTTCTCGCCGCAGAAAACAGCAATTTTTGAGTCGTTTTTTAGGAAAGTAGTATGAACACTAGTAATAGTAGCTAACGGAAAGCGGTATTGACACCTTCTTCTTTTTTCTTCTTTCGATTTAAGGGGAAAACGATACTTGCCCCCACCATACCTCCTAAGCCTGTATACAAGAAGTCTTTGACGTTGCGGCTCCCTCCCAGCAACTCGGGATCAACGGCTTCCTTTATTCCACCCGCCAAAACGGAGGCACCAAAACCAATGGCCCAGGCTTTCCACTTGTTATTTGTTTTTTGATAAACGAGGTAAGATGTTGCTCCCCCAAATAAGGCTCCCGCAATGAAGTGCTCCGGGTAGCCGTATTCCGTTATACTTTGGCTTTTTCCAGGAATGAAAGACAACAAACTAATCGATAGGATGGTCAATACGCGTAGTGCAGATTTCGTGCTCATAGTGATGCTTCTCTTCTTCTTTCTACTCTTCTACGCAAAAACCAGCCAAATGGATGATATGAAAGCGAAAAACTTTATCGCTTTGTGCAACTTCTTGCTTACGGCTAGCCAAAAAACAGTACACCAAAAAATAAACAAGTCCGGAGTTTATCTTCCAAGTCGTTCCAAAGCCTCCTTCGCCTCTTTATCCTCAGGCCATTTTTCTAAAAGTTTTTGCAGCGTACGGCGCGCCTGCTCCTTTTTACCTTGCTGCTCATACGCCTGAGCCAACAACTTTCGGGTAGAGGAAATCCAGGGATTGTCTGCAAAGCTAGCCTCAAACCAAGTGCTTGCCTGTTCGAATTGTTCCAATTCCAGCAATTCCTTTCCCACTTGATTGAATGCTTCCGGAAGTAGATCCAGATAGAAGTGTGCCATATCTGATTGTTTGAGGGATCGCCAATGTGTCAATGCAGCCGCTATACCCTTTGCATTAAGAATCGGCCATAGCACATCTCCAACCGGAATTAGCGGATCATTCAAATGCGGGGACTTGGTCAAGACCTTCTTCAGATAATGGGTACTGATACCATATAAAGCGGGGTCGCCATTGTCCGGATGAACGCTAGTCCCTCCTAAAACACCGACCACTCTCCCCTGACTATCAACCAAGGGCGAACCGCTAGCTCCTCCAATAAAACCAGGAACTTCCTTAGTGAATACAATTCGATTTCCCTTTGCGGAGAGTACTTCAGCCTCCCCCAGGATACAATCTTTGCTTTGATAAGGGCAGGCAGGATAGAAGAGTTTTTCTCCCTCTTCCACGGGCGTATAGCGGGCCTTGAGCGCTGGTAAATTTCCTAGTTTTTCTTTAATCGAGAAAATCAACCAGTCTCTTTGTCCGATGGTGCCACTAGGCCCACCTAGCATTTCCTCCGCATCCTCATTGAGGAGTTGATCTAGATATACACCAATCGTACTATCCCCTTTCGGGTGTAGCCACCACTTATCAATTTCTCCATTGATCGCCACCGTTTCCAACTGCTTGGGTTGGGCAATCCAGAGGATATGTTTAGCGGTAATGGCGATGGTGTCTTGGCCGGTGTCCAATAAAAAGCCCGTACCGGCGTACTCAAAAGAAGAATGTACATAGCGAGAACCATCTTTGTACCAAACTTCATTGATCATGGCGATCTTTTGCCAATCCGATAATGCCGCAGGTGGGCTGGTGTTTTGGGCTTTTGCAATAACAGAAAATGAGAGGAAGATTAAGCTTAGTCGGGTGATTTCAATCATTTTATGTACGAGACTGTTTTGAAATGTATGCTGAGCATTATTTAGATGTATTTTTTATTCGTCGAAGCCCTTTTCGAGAGGAGGCTGTCGAGCTGCCAGACTAGCTAGCCGTAGATGTTGGCCGATAAAAAGGCAAAGAATTATGGAAAATGGCGCTAAAGAAACTTAGGGACATGTTCTAAACCAGTTTCTAAGCTTTAGCATTTTATACTCATCTAAAAATAGATGTAGCCATT
>JAHQWA010000491.1 GCA_019634045.1 Saprospiraceae bacterium | reverse complement strand
TGTTTTAAGAGTTGATTATTAGTTTTTTAGCTATGGTTTATGCTGGTTCTTAATAGTGTCAATTTTACACTTTAAGACCACTCTTTCAAAGGAGTAAGGAGTTAATTATAGCTCCCATTCCTAGTAAAAGAGAGAACTGTGCTTTATATATTCTTAGATGTTACCGTACACAGGGAATTTTTTAAAACGAGAAATATGATTAACTTGAGGGGTGTTCACGCCTGTTAAATTACTTCATCATTACCCCTTAAGAACCTCACTGCGTAAGTAAAGATTCAAAAAAAGTTAAAGTCAATTGAGCAATCCATTGGGTATGTTCCCATGGGTTGTGACGCTTCTATTAATCAATAACTCATATTATTATGCGACAAAAACTCTTACTATGCTTATGTTGCTTAGGCCTAGCAATAGGACTATCTGCCCAACAATCGGTTAAGGGTAATGTTACCGATAGTGGTGGAGAACCGCTGATTGGGGTAAACATCCTCATTGAAGGAACAACTACGGGTGCTGTAACGGATTTCGATGGAAATTACACGATCGATGTACCCGGTGCTGAATCCGTACTTAGGTTCTCTTATACGGGGTATGCTACCCTATCAGAAGTGGTGGGGAGTCGTAGTACCATCGATATCGTTTTGAACGAAGATGTAGGGGTGCTAGATGAAGTAGTAGTTACCGCTCTTGGGTTTACCCAAAAAAGAGATGAAATGGGTGCTACTGCCTCTAATATTAACCCGGATGATGTCAGTCGTTCTGGAGAGGCAAACTTAATCAATGCCTTAGGGGCGAAGGCCTCTAATGTGCGGATCAATCGCTCGAACGGGGATCCTGGTGCTGGTAGTACCATTCGAATTCGAGGGGCGAATACCATCCAAGGAGATGGTAGTCCATTGATTATCGTAGATGGTGTACCCTTGAATAATTCCACTACCTATGGTGGAGGTAACAACATCACGGGGGGGCGAACTGGAGGTATTTCTCAGCAGTCTCGTTTGAATGATATTAATCCCAACGATATTGCCTCTGTGCAAGTATTGAAAGGTGCCTCTGCTGCGGCACTTTGGGGAAGTCGTGCTGCCAATGGGGTGATAGTGATTACGACCAAGGACGGTAAAATAGGTAAGCCTAAGATCAACTACCGGGCTTCTTTATCTTTCGATTGGGTCAATGATCGTATTCCTCTCCAATCAGAATGGGGACAAGGTATTAATGGCTCTTTCCGTGCAGGACAAGCGGAGTCCTGGGGTGATTATATTCCTGATCGTCCCGGCGGGGAAGATGCCTTTGATACTAGCGGAGAATACTTTGAAGCAGCTGACGGAACACGTTACTATCCTATCGAAGAAAAACGCTCTACCGAAACTTTCGTAGAAGATAACTGGGATGAGGTCTTTCAAGTAGGAGGTTTCCTGCAACACGATTTGTCCATTAGTGGAGGAGGAGAAAAAGGTACTTACTTCTTCAGTATGGGTAGAATTGATCAGGAGGGTATTATTAGAGAGTCAGACTATGATCGGACCAACGTTCGATTCAACAACAAGCTCTTTTTGACCGACTGGTTGACCTTATCTACCAAGTCGGCCTACACCAACTCTAATTCGAATCGAATCCAGCAGAGTTCCAACACAGCAGGTTTGATGCTCGGCTTGGTGCGTACTGCACCTGATTTTGACCAATCGGATTACATTGGTACCTATTATGATGATGATGGTGTTCCTAACAACTTCCGTCACCGTTCTTACCGACGACCACTAGGAGATCGACAAAACCCTACCTATAACAATCCATTGTGGACCATTTATGAACAGACGGCAACTACTGCTGTGGACCGCTTTACGGTAACTCCGCAGCTAACGGTAACCCCTAATAATTGGTTGCAGATCATCTTGCGTGGTAATGCAGATATTTCTAGTGACAAACGAGTGTATTTCTTCCCGATTGGCTCTGGTGGGGATCGAAACGTGGGTATCTTCGCGGAAGATATCATCGGCCGACAAGAGTACAACTTTGACGGTATTGCGAAAGGTAATTTTAAGTTAGCCGACGCGATTGGATTGACCGCTACAGTAGGTTGGAGTATCAATGATCGCAACTACCGAAGAAATTCTGGTCGTGTGACAGGTTTCTTGGTAAATGCTAGAAAGGAGACGACTTCTTTGAATACGGCCAATGAAAATACCAGTTTCGAGAACTTCAAAACCTTTAGAAGATCGAATCGTGGATATGGTGTTTTGAATTTTGATCTTTATGATGAGCTATTTGTAAACTTCTCTGGTGGTCTTGAGGCTTCATCAACCGTTAATGGTAGTTTCTTCTACCCTGCAGTTGATGTAGCTTGGAATTTTACCAATAGTGCTGTTAACTCAGACATCTTATCCTTTGGTAAGTTGAGAGCTTCTTACGGTCAGGTAGGGGTACAGCCTGCCGCTCACCGTGCGCAGACGCTGGCAGAAGGGGGCTTTTCTTACAGTTCTTATAGTGATCCAGTTTCTATCGATTTGTTTGGCGGAGGATTCCGTTTGGATGATGACTTAGGTAACCCGAATCTTGAACCTGAAATCAAAACTGAATGGGAGATTGGAACGGACCTGCGTTTCTTTAGAGATCGCTTAGGGTTCTCTATTACCTACTATAGCAATGAAATCGAAGGTATCCTGTTAAACACCTCACTGACTCCCTCCTCTGGCTTTGATACGCAGTATGGTAACTTTGGTTCGATGGAGAATGAAGGTGTTGAATTGGACTTGAGCTGGACTGCTATTACTAAAAAAGATCTCAGCCTTGACTTTACTGTTAACTGGGCTAGAAACCGTAATGAGGTTACCGCACTAGCGGGTACGAATACCATAACCTTGGCAGGCGGTGGTGGATCAGTCTCTTCCAATGCAGTTGTGGGAGAGCAATTAGGTGTACTTTTTGGTACCGGCTCACAAACGGATGATAATGGAGACTTCATTTTGGATGACAATGGTTTCCCTCAGTTGACTTCTTCTCCTATCGTTTTAGGTGATCCTAATGCAGATTGGCGTGGTGGTTTTGGATTCAACTTCCGTTGGAAAAATATCGGTTTGAATGTATTACTAGAGCATTCTCAAGGAGGAGCTTTCTCTCCAAGAACACTTTGGGTACTTCGTCGTTTTGGCACCACTACTGAAACAGCTAATCGTATCACTTTGGATCAAGCCCTGAAGAACTTTGATGGAGATCTAATTGCGGCAGGTAGTACGGTTCGTGGTAATATTAGAGACTTTGGAGGTGGACCGGTATTATTGGATGAAACCTGGTACCGACACGGTATTGGAGGAGGATTTGGTGATAACCAAGCTTATAACTTCTCTATCAAGGATGCCACCTTTACCAAGTTGAGAGAGGTGACTTTGAGTTATACCTTCCAAGGAAAAGGATTTAGAGATGCCACGCCTTTCCAGTCCATTATTATAGCAGCTACTGGACGTAATATCCTTAATATCAATAATATCGACGGTATCGATCCTGAGACAAACCAGGGTGGGGTAGGTAATGCGCTAGGTCTGGATTATTTCACAAATCCACAGACCGCATCCTTCCTCTTTTCTTTAGGTATTGAATTCTAATTGGACTTTAAAAGCGAAATTATCATGCGAAAATATATCAAGATATTATTTCTGGCTACCATGGCGGTCTTCACTTCTTGTGAGGATCTGGTAGACGGTATTAATGATAATCCGAATGATATTCTTATATCAGATATCGATGCTCAGCTCTTTCTTACAGGAGCCATGTTGGCCAATGCGCAAGCACAAGTTGGGCACCTCAACCGGATTGCAGCCATGTATTCCGGTCAGTTGGTGGGCTTTACCTCACTGTATTCTAACATTTACGGATTTTCTCTTTCCACGGTTGAGTCAAACGGCGTATGGAGTAGAATTTACGTAGGTACTATTCCTAATCTTAGACACATTAGTGCGCAAGCGCCAGAAGATCTCTTGCTAGCTGGAATCACTAAGGTAGTCGAAGCGCAGGCCATTGGTACCGCAGCTTTACTATTTGGAGATGTTCCTTATACGGAGGTGAACAATCCAGAAATCGAGGATCCAAATTTTGATGGACAAGAGGCGGTGATCAATGCAGCTATCAACTTGTTAGACAAGGGGATTGCTGATCTGACTGCTGCTGCGAGCAGAACATTTACGGAAGACATCTATTTTGAAGGAGATGCCGACAAATGGGTGGCTGCCGCGAATACCTTGAAAGCAAGATACCTCCTGAACCTCAGAGATTACGCTGGGGCTTATTCTGCTGCTTTGAATGGCATTAATGATGGAGGCGGATCCATGAAGTACATTCCTCGAGGAAGCCCGGATATTGCCGAAGGAGATAAGAATATGTTCTGGACGATTCTGGAAGGATCCCGGGCCGGAGATATTGGTAATACAAACAGTTACCTACTTCAAATTTTGGATGCTGGAAACGAACTCTCCCGCAATAATACCAAAACCGATGAAGCAGCAAGGCTGGCCTACTATACCATTGATGAGACCTCTGGAAGTGCTAATCAAGGCATCATAGAGCAATTTGAGCCGCAAAACCTAGTTTCTTATGCAGAAAATCAGCTAATTCTTGCTGAGACTGCGGCTAGGACGGCTGGTTTTGAAACAGCTTTGGGACACCTTAATGACCTTAGAGCTTGGCTGAATACAGGAGGTGGAGTGAACGCCAATTTCCAAGATTCCTCCTATCTGTATGAACCCTATGCCGCCGAGGATTTCGCAAGCGGTGGAATGGAAAACACAGATGGTATTGATGATACAGATGCCCTTTTGAGAGAGGTTTTCGAGGAGCGATATGTGTCTGGTTTCGGTATGTATATGCCATTTAATGATTCTCGTCGGCTTAGAAAGTCTGATCCAGACTTGGCTGTTCCTTTCTTTATGGTAGATGGACCTGCTCCTCCCTACGCAGAAAGACTGCCTTATTCCTTCGACGAGATTAACTCAAATGCAAACGCCCCAACTGATCCTGGCATCTTTGCGAAGACGCCGATTAATCAGTAGGACTTAGGGTAGAGAGAGCTGAGCTTCGTGCCTTGTTCTTCTACCATAACTCCCTTTTGAGGGAGCGTAAAATAAGAAATCCCGTACCTAGGTAAACTACCTGGTGCGGGATTCTTGTTTTTTGGAGGAAAGGCCGAAGCCTTTATCATTGGGAAAAACTAAGACTTACAGCGTCATTTGTTTCGTGTAGACCCGCTTCCCGTTATCAACGATTATGGTATAGAAGCCATTAGGCACTTGCTTGAGCTTGTAGCCCTTTTCAATGATGGCTTCGCCTTCAATCGTTTCTTGGAATTGGATGTTTCCGCGCATATCCATGACTATCAACTGAACGTCGCTCCTAGTAGGATTCAGGAGGGAAAGGTTCAATTTACCCTTCTTTTTAGAGACGCTAGCTGGGAAATAGGCTGCTCTTTGGTTCTCATCCATCCGCACTCCTTCGTTTGTGATGGAGATCGGCTGTACCATTTCCTGGTGCTCAGAAATAACGGTCAAAATGTATGCTCCTTGTGGTAACTGCTCTAGGCTAAAAACACTTTCAAACTGCTCGGAAGCTACGACGTTTTCTTCCAAAACGGTGGCACCGGTCAGATCTTGAATCTTAACCGCAGCTTTTGCTGAGCCATGATCCAAGGACAAGTGAAGTTTATGGTCTACTACTTTTATAACCGGAATGTAATTGTTAGCCAAGGCTGTATTAACAAACAATAAGCTCATGGCTGCACTGATCAAAACACTCTTTATTGTCTTCATAATAATACGTTTTAAAAAAATGGTTAATCTTGGAAATAGCCGAATAGCCCTGCTATTCAGCAAGTTCATGTTTTTTGAGCTCTAGGTATGGTTCAATCGGGATCCGGAAGTTGGAGACGTACCAACAGTTCGGGAATATTGATTTATTCCAGGCGGTTGTCCGGCTTAGTCCGTCATGTCACTGACCTAAACCTCAAGCGTTAATGTGATAAAATGATTTTTTAGTTCTGACCTCAATGCTACTCAGAGAGGTACCTGTGTGAAATGATTTAAAACTCCTTTCTATACGCGTTTACCTTTATGATTAAATACAGGACAAAAGTAGAGGGCTCTTGCTCCCTGGTCTACCACAAAAACAACCACTATTGATGCTATTTTAACTAATGGGGTGAAAAAGGGTGTTTTTGACGTTAAAATAACATCTTTGATTCCAAACTTAATTTGGCCAGCCTCACAAAACACAAAGAAAATATAGGATGAGGGGTAGCCCAAAGGTATATATTATGGCATGTGTGAGTGGAAAAACTATAAAAGCTGGAACCCAAATTTTTTTTAAAAACTATTGATTTTCTTTAGCTGGAAGGTAGAATCCGGCCTGCCGCATCTGTTGGACGAATGGCTGCCACTCTCCCTTTTCAAAGCCATCTACTTGATTTCTAAATAGTTCCACCGCTTCGCTGGCCTCCTGCACTAGCTCTTTTTCCTGCTCAGAAATAGATCGAGTCCTAGACATGGCGATCTGTTGTATATTTCTCACGTTCGTATAAGGCGTTACCAGTGAAGTTTGCCAGGCGCCGACTTGCCGCTTTGGTCGTGGCGTTTGTCCGCTTGCTCGTAAGGCATCTAGCTTTTCTTTCATGACTTTTACAAGTTTCAGCAAAGAGGCTTTGTCTGGATGGTCCCAAGCTAGAATCTGTTGCTTCAACTTCGAAACGGCATCTCTCTTCTGATCTACAGAACGGAGAGCAGTTCCCAATATCCCCACCTGTAGATCTACTTCCTTTTGATAGGCATATAGCTGCTGATCAATCGCTGGATCCAACTCAAACCTGGGATCGGGGATGACTTTTACTACATTGGAATCGCTTTCTCCTTTATATTCAAGCACGATTTTGTATGATCCAGGCAGGACGGGGATGCCCCTAGACTCATCATTGATCCAAGCGCCAGGCAGGATAGAGGCCTGCTCATCTAGTTTCCAAGTTAAATAATTCAGACCCTCCCTTTTGGGCTTAGTAGATAGAATATTAATGAGCTTCCCGTTTGGATCATGGACTAAGGCCGTAATCGTAGAAAGTGTATCTGCTGAATCTTCAATATAGTAGGGGACCTGCATTTTCTGAAAGACCTTATTCTCTCCTTCAAAAGTGGTGTGAAAGCCGGTCCAAATATTGCCGGGAGGATTGATGAAGAGTCCTTTTACCTGAACCACCTCATTCGTTGGCAAAGCAGTCACTCCCTGTTGCAAAGTACCGCCCGCGGCCGCCCGCAAAGCCCATAGATCATCTAAAACCCAAATGGCTCGCCCAAAAGTACCTACAACCAATGCTGATTCGCTTTCCTGGATTTTGAGGTCCATGGTGGAGACTGAAGGGAATCCGTTTTTAAATTGCACCCAATTATCTCCTTTATCCGTGCTGATCCATAAACCGTGCTCTGTTCCGAGAAAGACCAGATTTGGCTCCTGAGTGTCCTGC
>JAHQWA010000490.1 GCA_019634045.1 Saprospiraceae bacterium | reverse complement strand
TTCTCTGCTATTTGATTTTAGTTCGCTTCTATCGTGATTTTAATCAACTCACTCACGGCAGGATAAGCAAAACCATCGTTTACTAGGACTACCGAGCCACCTTCCGCAGGACCAGAATTTCCACCACCTCTGATCGGCTGGTATTTTCCGGCACCAGGGTACTCATTTACTTCTGTACCGGCGTCCCAAAGTTCAATCAGGTTGGTAATGTCTCCGTTTAAGGCTATACCATTGTTGAACAAGGCGATTCCTCCTTCCGCAAAGGCCAGGAATAAGTCATTGGTTTCTACCAACATGGTAGCAAGGTTGAAATAATCACCTTCCGAAGCTTTGAAAGTAAAACTATAGCTTCCCCCAGGTAAAATCGGACCAGGTCCGCTAGCTCCATCAGGGGTGTTGAATACGCCAGACTGAGTGGCTTTTGTTCCATTACTTAGGCTACTAGCAAGGATACTTGGATCACCATCTTCGGCCAATTCTTCTAGTCCTTCCCCGCTATCCGCCATGCCATCTATAAAGATTGGAGTGTTGCCAGCCGCGTGCACAGCCCATACCCCAGGTGCGTAAGGCGAAGTATAGCCCGTTCCAGCAGTAAGGTCATTGATAAATTCAGCATTGTCTCCATCTTCTGCTACAGCTTCAAGCCCTGCGGTAGATGCTTCTCCGTCGGTGAATAGACGAATACCACTTTTGTGGATAGCCCAGCCTCCAGGTGCTAGCGGAGAGGGAAGGCTGCTGCTGCCAGAAATATTTTCTATCGTAAAAGTGAAAAGTGTCCCACCATCATGTTTCAAGCTTAAGCGGATGACTTGTTCATCAGCTGGATAAACAAAGCCGTCTCCCAATTCACTGACTAGGCGCACCACTCCATTTTCAGTGGTACCTGTATTGGGGCCAGCTTGTCGGGGAGCCTGATCCGTACCTACGCCAGGTTCTTGGTTTACTTCTGTACCGGCATCCCAGAGGTCTACGGCGCTAGTCACATCTCCCGTAATTGGATTTCCATTTTCATCATGAAGGCGTAAACCGCGATCTTCAAAGCCATAGAATAGGTCGTTGGACTGTACGAACATCGTGGCGAAGGATAAATAATCACCATCTCCAGCGTGGAATTCTACAATTTGTTGTTCACCAGGAGCCAGGAAGCCTAAGTCCCCACTGCTGGAATAGTTAGTAAGGGGTAAGATATTTTCAACCGTTACCGTAAAATTGGCGGATTCAGAAGGAGTGGGTTCATCATCATCTTTGTTACAGGCGCTTAAAATAAAAACAGCCATCAGGGCGAATAATAAAGTCTTCTTTTGCATTTCTCTTCGTATTAGTTTGAGATTTTTGATTTTGAATACGATCACAAAATTAGGGGAGTGGGTGCGGGTGAAAATCACAAAAAGATCACAAGTCTGTCACGAGAAAAGTAGACTGTTCCAGCGACGACAAGTCACAGCCATTTATCACAGAAGTATCACAAAATTATTTCGATTTTATCATAAAACACCCTAAGTGAGGCCTTTGTATTGTGCTGATAAATAGGGTTTTGTATAAAGTTTGTGTCTAAGTGTCCTCAAAAGGACAGTTGCCATGGAATTCGGCGATTTCTTAAATCCAATTCAACAAAGCTGTGTTACATTGTAGTTGAATTTATTCAAGCATACCAAAACGCTAGATACCAAGCCTTATGAAAAAGATCCTCACCGTAGAAGATGATCGGAATATCCAAGAACTCTTCAATATTCACCTGACTGATTTGGGGCATAGAATTGAAGTAGCCTTTGATGGGCAGGAAGGCTTAGACAAGGCACTTGCCAATGACTATGACTTGATCATCTTGGATATTATGTTGCCGAAGATGGATGGGATGGAGGTGTGTCGACGGATTCGTGCGGAAGAGATTCAGACGCCAATATTGATGCTTACTTCCAAGTCAGAAGAGATCGACAAGGTATTGGGACTGGAGCTGGGGGCTGATGATTATATGACTAAGCCGTTTGGAATTCGAGAGTTCCAGGCTCGGGTGAAGGCACTTCTGCGTCGAATGGATCAGTGGAAAGCCTTGGCTCAAAAAGAGGGAGAGCATCCGCCAAAATTGCAATTTGGTGAGCTTGGCATTGACCTAGATAAAAGAAAAGTTACCATCAATGATGAACGAATAGACCTTTCTCCAAAGGAATTTGAACTTCTATCTCTACTCGCTTCCAATCCCGGCAAAAGCTATGATCGGAATAAGATCTTAAACCTGGTTTGGGGCTACGACTTTGATGGCTACGAACATACCGTAAATTCACATATCAATCGCCTACGTGGCAAGATTGAACCCAATTTACAGACCCCCACCTATATCTTGACAACCTGGGGCGTAGGTTATCGCTTCAATGAAGAGTTATTGACCGTTTCCTAAACCCTTGTTCTCACAAACCTAAAACATGTCAAAATCGAATAATTTATTCTACTGGAAGATTTCCGGGGTCTTCTTACTTCTGCTTAGTGTGCTGGGAGTAGGGTATGTGATGATTACCAGCTTTGTAGCTGAACGTTATCATCAGGAAGTAAATCAACGTTTATACGGTACGATCGCTGATAGTACGACGAACAATGTCAAAATCTTGCCAAGCGGTGAGGTAGATAAGGCTTCGCTGCAGGATGTGATGCATTCTATGATGGTGATTAATCCCAGTGTGGAGGTGTATCTACTAGATACCAAGGGAGATATCATCACTTATGTTGCTCCCCATAAAAAGATCAAACTTAAGTCGGTAGATTTAGAACCTGTACTTTCTTTTATCGATGGCGATCGAGAAAAGATGATTGTAGGTGATGATCCTCGTCATCCGGGAGATCGCAAGGTGTTTTCTGCTGCTAAAATCATCGATCAAGATGAGTTAAAGGGATACGTATACATCATTTTAGCGAGCGAGGAACAAGCTGCCGTAACGGATAATCTCTTTGGTAGTTATATATTGAAACTGGGAACCTGGTTTTTCTTCTTGGCACTAGGCCTGGCTCTCCTTGTTGGCCTCTTGGCGATTTGGTATTTGACCCGAAATCTTCGCCGAATTATTGATACGGTGCGTCGCTTTAAGGAAGGAGACTATGAGGCGAGAGTTTTTCTAAAACGGCAAGGCGAGCTGAGTTCACTAGCAGATAACTACAATGCTATGGCAGATACCATTGTCGCCAACATTGAGGAACTGCAAGGGGTGGAGAAGTTGCGGCGAGAGTTGATTGCTAACGTATCTCATGATCTTCGAACACCTTTGGCTATCATGCAGGGGTACGTGGAGACGCTGCTGATTAAAGAGGACAATCTATCGGTTGAGGAAAGAAGAAAATACCTCAATACGATTCTAAATAGTAATGAGAAATTGGCGAAGCTAATCGCTCAGTTGTTTGAATACTCCAAGTTAGAAGCCAAGCAGTTGGAACCTAAAAAGGAACCCTTCTTTATCTCAGAATTGGCCCAAGACGTATTTTTCAAATATCAGATTCTTGCCAAGGAGCAAGGAATTGCCATGGACTTGGTTTGCCCGCCAGACCTACCTATGGTTTTTGCTGATCTAGGTATGGTAGAAAGGGTGGTTCAAAACCTAATGGATAATGCCTTGAAGTTCACCCCTGAGGGTGGAAAGGTTACCATCGAATTGAATAGCGTTGGTGGAAATGTAGAAGTCAAGATTGCGGATACAGGCCCAGGTATTCCTGAAGAAGAGCAGTCTTACATCTTTGAGCGGTACCGACAAATGGCTCCGGGGGCAGAGAAGAAAGGAACGGGACTGGGACTGGCGATTGCCAAGAAAATGTTGGATCTACACGATGCTACGATACAAGTGCAAAGTCGATTGAATGAAGGTACTGTCTTTTGGTTTCAATTGCCTTCGCATCAACAAATGGCCTTTGCTAATTAAGACCTGCGAAACTCCTTGAGTTTCGGTAAGAAGTAATAAATAGGATTCAGTTCAGTGCTGTTGCCGGATCATTGGTCGGCGACAGCTTTTGTTTTAGAATTGGTACTTGATCTGAGCACCCAACTCGGTACGAACCGGGCCATTAATCTCCTCCAAGCCGCTGCCTATTGTTGCTTGATCAGACCAATACAACTGCGCGAATCGCGCCTCAATTGTCATATTCCGAATTCCCTTATACCTCAGATTGAAATAAAATCTACTTCCGCGATTATAGTAGGCAGGTATAGAAAAAGTATATAGGAGATTGTTCTCAAAGTTGTAGAAACGAACTTGGAAGCCATCCGTATCGAATAGGGCATAGCGAGTGGTGAAAGAGAGTGGGAAACCTAGCGGTTTGAAAATGATATCCTGATATACGGCAAATCCATCTTGGTAGCTATTGACCTCATTGTCAGAAAAACCTAGATCTACCCGGCTTCTCAACTCTATGGCTTGGCTTACTTTATAGGAAAAGTTAAAACGCGTCTGGAATCGACGACTGGGTAGGATATCGTTTGATTTCGTCTCAAAGATGGGGACATTGCGTTGTTTGATCTCATCCCTCACTTCCACATAGGCGGTGTATTTTCGCTTTTTGAAGTGCGTTAGCCGAAACCTATATTCATAGCCGTGGCTTGGGGCATCCACCTGAAAGCGCAGCCAAGGATGCTGCCAGACATCTAAGTAGGCCGAAACGATCCAATCTCTATGCGGCCTAACAACGATACCCGTATACAGTCCTGTTTCATTTCTACCTCCACTTGTTTCTGCAAAGGGACTAGATCCGATGGACCAATAATCGCGCGGGTAATGACGAAACAGTAGGGCAAAATCTACCTTTGGATCGAGACCTGTTAATAGACCATTCAAGGTGGCGATGCTGCCATTATCACTAACGGCTGTTTCTCCAAAGAGATTAAACTTACCTAAACGATAGTTGTAATCTACACTAGCGTTGATGAGTTCACTACCTCGGAAGTAGAATTGATTATAAGGTTGAATTCGACTTTGCAAGGGTTTGCTGAACTGGTGATAAACGCCATTAAGAGCAATGTGCCCTTTATCCAATTTATATTTTACACTACCCCCGGTCGTCAATTTCTGAATTACATTCTGGTCCTCTATCTCCCGCTCCGTCCGATGCAAGCCGGTAGCGTTCAAGGAAGAAATGCTAGCTTCTAAGACATCTACATCGGCAGAATCCGGAAGTACCAGATTGCCATCGATTCCTTGGTAGGAGGCAAACAGGGTAACTTCAATATCCTCACTCACCCCCAAAGTAGCTCCTGCTCCTCTTAAGAAATTAACCTCATTTACGGAAGAATAGGCCCGCAATTGGCGACCACTTCGTTTGATAGTGGCTACCTGGGCACTTTTACCATAGTTAAAACCCGAAAAGAAAATCAAGCCTTGCCCCAAACTCACTCCGTAATCTCCAATAGCCAAGGCTTTAATCGTCTGATTATAGTTCCTTAAGTAGAAATGTGCTGAGTAGAAATCAAAGCCTTCTGAATTACTTCCCTTGAAGAATTCCTCACCTCGATCTTTTTCAGCAGTAATGCCATAACTCAGTCGATTGCCATAGGAATGCTTAAACCGGAAGTAAATTTGGTTTTGATCTCCCAGGTAGCGGCTAGCGGTCTCTCCCTCTCCCAAGGGGCGGTACCCTTTTTGCTGTTCCACCACAGTCTGCCAACGATTGTAGAATTCGTTCTTTCCTTGGCTGATCATTTCCCAAAGTGACAGCTGATAATCATCAACGTGCCCTTTGACGGTCACATAGGGCACCACCTTTCGGATCGTAGCAAGATCGAGACCAGGAATAGCTTGCAGTTCATAGATGGAGATCAACTCACCCACCGTTTCTCGATATTGTAAGAGGTTTAAAACTTGAACATCAGTAAACAAGCCAATTTCGCGAATATCGGCCTCGCTAGCTTCGTTTAAATCTAATGGAGATGCAGCATAGGCATCCAGATACTCAAAGGCCGTGTTGAATTCGAAATCACCTTCTTCATCGGCATTCAGAAGAATATCTTCGATGATCTCGCCTTTGATGTCTGGCAGCGGAATTGAATCCGTCTGTGCGAGCAGGATAGGACCTGTGAGGACAAAGAGGAAAAGAGGGATGTATTGCCAGTTCATGTTTGTTTTTGGTATGGGGAATTCGACCTAAAGGTATTTCTTTCTTTACACTTTTTCTAGTTCATAACTGGCTTCTTCTACCGTGCAGTTGTCTAAATGACTTTTTGCCCAGAAATCTGGTCTTAGGTAATGTAGGGCTTTAGCTTCAAAAGGATCTTTTCGAAGTTTGGCTACCTCGCTGTCAAAGGCAGCAAAAGCACTGCTTGCTTCTGCCGCTGGAAGCATGGCTAATTTCTTGAGAAAGTCGAATAGTGCGAGTTGCGTTTTGTTTTTAATCGGGTATTTATTGATCAGTCTACGCAATGGCGAAATGAAATAGGACATCAGGTCGTACTGCTCTTGCTCATAGAGGCAAATCAATTGTAAGAGACTTGCATAAATCTGCAAGTCTTTTGGAAGCTGGGTGTTTTTGATTAGCACGATTTTGTTCAGAAAGTCCAAGGCCTTTTCAAAGTCGCCTACTGCAAAATGTAAGTAGGCATACTTGAATTCAAAAAGTAAGGACCTGTACTCATCCATATAATTGTCGAAAATCTTAAGGTTTTGCTTAATTTCTGGGATCGCGTCGATACCGGCCTGAAAGTCATTATGCAAAAGTGTAAAATTGAGATGGCAAAGATTCTGATAGACACTCGCAAGCATCTTGGAATTGTCGTTTAACTCCTCCCAGGTATTGTCAATGAACTCATTTAAGTAAGATAGGTAGTGCTCAAAATCTTCCTTTTGATGGGTCAGAAAAAGCAACATCAACAAATAGTAGAGACTTCGAATATACAAGTCCGGGTCTTTGCTGCTCATTCTGGGATCTTCCATAAAAAGGTTGACCCATTGAGCTGCACTTTCTCTCGCTTTCGCTAGGTCCAAATTGATATAATGCAACCACATCCAGGACTGATAGAGGTTAGCCTTTTCGAAAAAAGTCAGTTGTCTTCTATCGAGGCCGGTGGGGACATGGGTATTGAAAAACTCAATACTCTTATGTTGCCCCTCCTTGTTCCGTGCATGTCCATATTGGATGTAGTAACCATGCAGTTGAATATTTAGGGCAGAAAGCAGATTAATGTCGTGTGTTATCTGGCTGCGCTGTAGCGACTCCATAAGTAGGCGTTCCACCTTATTTTCGACTTGCCTACTATGCGTTACGTGCCGAGTCTCAATCAACTTCTGAAATTCTAGAATTTCCAGATGCAGCACATCCTGATGGTGATCTACAGCGGTTTGTTTGATCCGTTCCAATAAGCGTAGACTCTGCATGTACATGCCTTTCCCATAAAGAATCCGAGCAAAATCCAGTTGTTCTCGGATTTGGATGTCGATGTTCTTCTGGATATAGATCAGCCGCAGGCTAGTGAGGATTTGCTTGTACAGGTGACGCTTGAGGTTGGCGAGGTGACGCTTTTCAATGCTGGCTACCTTTTTAATGATGACTTTATCATCGTATTGGGCAATTCTGTCCAACACATCGAATAATTGTAGGAATTTACTGTCCCCGCCGCTTTGTGAACGACTGGCATACAATTTAAAATTCCGCTTTTCAGCCTTAGTTAAGGACTTTATCAAAATAAATAGCTGGTCCTTTTGCGTGTTGGGCATAACAAAAAGTTAGGCTTTAAGGTGTTGAAAAAGAATGAAATAGGTTGGTTAGGACCAGTTTGAATTTAACATTGGCGCACAATTTTCGCTGGGCTGAAAACCCGCCTGCATATACATTTGCTTCTAGAAGTGTTGATAAAAACAATGATAGCAGAGCAACTTTGGCGCCAACAGAAAATTTGCGATTGAACAAGCATTGTTTATTTCAAACTAACGTTTAGTTCACACAAATTTAAGTAAAATGAAGAAAATAGAGGCAATTGTACGCCTTTCCCGTTTCGATAAAGTGCGAGATGCACTCGCGGGCATTGGGGTCAACTTTTTTACACTCAGTGATGTCAAGGGTTTCGGCCTTCAAAAAGGTAAGAAATTAGTATATCGCGGAAGTGTTTATGATTCGGATTACATCGCACGTTTACAGCTTGATATTCTTTGTGAAGACGAAAAAGTAGCTGCCATTGTAGATACGATCCTCGCGTCTGCAAGAACAGGAGAAGTGGGAGATGGAAAAGTTGTGGTAGTTGATGTAAGCCAAGTTACTAGAATACGTACCGGAGAAAATGGCGCTGATGCCATTTAATTGAAAGGAGCAAATAGCCAAACAAACACAAACACACAGTTAGAACTTTCTTTTATAGTCCCTTACCTAGCGTTTCATAATCCTACACTTTTCCTAGCCATACCAACCAAATTAGCCCAATTTACCTCATCCTCTGAGGAACCATTGATAACTGGCTATTGACCAACCAATCAAGAAAAATCAAATTATTGTAGCTGTTATGGTGCAATCCTGTACCAATATCAGTTGTGACAATTTATTTGTTAACAATACACAAACTAATCAATATGGACTTGGGTTTATTTACCGCGAATAACGTATGGATGTTGGTGTCTACAGTACTAGTATTCATCATGCATTTAGGCTTTTCTACACTAGAAGCTGGTTTTGTACAAAAGAAAAATGTTGTAAACATCCTTTTCAAGAATGCAATGATCATTGCGATCGGTATTCTTACTTACTACATCATGGGTTTTAACCTGATGTATCCTGGTGAAGCCTATTCAGGTGGATTTTTTGGCTTCGCAGGTTTTGGTCTTGATCCAGGACCAGATTATGTTCCCATCGAGTATGTAGATGGTGCATATACGTACTGGACAGACTTTATTTTCCAAGCTATGTTTGCTGCTACAGCTGCGACCATCGTATCTGGTGCGGTAGCTGAACGGATCAAACTTGGACCATTCTTAGTATTTGCTACTTTATTGGTAGCTATTGCTTACCCAATCACAGGTATGTGGAAGTGGGGAACAGGATGGCTAGACGCTATGGGTTTTGCTGACTTTGCAGGTTCCACACTCGTACATGCATGTGGAGGTGCCGCAGCCTTAGCAATTGTGATATTACTCGGGCCACGTGCCGGTAAATATACGGACAAGGGTATCAAACCAATTCCAGGGCACAGTATGCCACTAGCTGCAATTGGTGTATTCCTACTTTGGTTCGGCTGGTTCGGATTTAACGGAGGATCAGTCTTGAGTGGAGATCCAGAAGGTGTTTCTCTAGTATTTGTAACTACCTCTTTGGCCGCCTCTGCAGGTGCCATTGGAGCTTTCGCAGCTTCTTATTTTATGTTCAAATCATTTGACCTTTCAATGGTATTGAACGGTATCCTAGGTGGTTTGGTAGGTATTACAGCTGGAGCAGATGTAATTTCCCCAGCAATGTCGATCCTGGTGGGTGCGATTGCAGGTGTGATCATTCCATTCTCTGTAGTTTTCTTTGACAAGATCAAGATTGATGATCCAGTAGGTGCTACTTCAGTACACTTAGTATGTGGTATTTGGGGTACACTAGCTGTAGGAATCTTCGGAGGAGCGAACTTCCTTACGCAGTTAATTGGTACACTTTCTGTAGTAGCTTTCACATTCGTATTCTCTATCGTAGTAGGATACGCAATCAAGGCAACTATGGGCTTGAGAGTATCTGAAGAAGAAGAAATGAAAGGATTAGATCTTGGAGAGCACGACATGATGGCTTACGCTGACTCTGTAGAAAATGCGGCCTTCAATCTATCCATGAAATAAACTCAATCAAAGGCTAGAGGGAGGAGCCATAACTCAATGATTCTTCCCTCTAGACCACTTGCGCTTTTCATCATTCGAACAAAAAAAGCCCCTGACTTTCGACAGGAGCCAACATCAAGAAAACGGTGAAATAACCGAATTCTCGACCATAATTAAGCGAATCAAAATTAAGGTTTTAACCGAAAAAACAAAACTCCATTGAGAGTGTCGCTTATTCGCTGGTTTCTTGATGATCATTTACAGGACTTCCAACTATTTTGGTTTGTGGAGCCCCTGTGCAACCTATTCAGTTTAACGACTTTAAAAACGATGATCATGAGACTTATTAAATCCTTAATCTTATTGTTAGTAATGGGGCTTAGTTTCCAAGTGACTGCCCAAAGCACAGATGCCGTAGCTACTACTGATAAAGAGATCGTAGTGAAAGCTGATCAAAACGCAGAGAACGGGGAAGAGGCTGAAGAAGAGGAAGACGAGGAACCTAAGTTGACTTTTTCTGGTTCAGTAGATACTTATTTCAGAACAAACTTAAATGCACCGAATGATATCTCTAAAGGTGATGTAGGAATCGTGGCTCCGGCTACTTCCTTCGCGAACTTACCTGGGTTTTCATTGGGTATGATCAATTTAATTGCTTCTTACGAAACGGACAAGGGAGGAGTTGTGGCAGATATGGTATTTGGACCACGTGGTTCTGACGCAGTTTTTGCTTCTCCACTGTATTCCAACTCTGCTCAGATTGTGAATCAGTTGTATGCATACTGGAATGTATCGCCTAGCGCTACCATCACAATGGGTAACTTTAATACCTTCTTAGGATATGAGGTGATTTCGCCAACTGCCAACTTTAACTATTCTACTTCGTATATGTTCTCGTATGGTCCTTTTTCTCACACGGGAATTAAATTGGATATCACGGACGAAAGCGGTTTCAGTTTCATGGCAGGTATTTTGAACCCTACTGATATCACAGAATTCAACCCAACTGGTGATTATTTCTTTGGTGTTCAAGCAGGATACGGTGGATTTTACCTAAACGGTTTGTTTGGAGATGGTTATTCTCAGGTAGACTTGACTGGTGGTGTAGATGTTTCTGAGGATTTCTACCTAGGGATCAATGCTACTTTCGCTGATGCAGGCGAAGATGTGGGATTCTCAGGCCTTGCTTTGTATGCTCAACTGGCTGCAAGTGATGATTTTGAAATTGGTGCAAGGTTAGAATTGTTCCAAGATGAGGCTGTTGTATTTCCTTTCGAAGAAGCCAATGCAACAGATATTACCCTTACCGGTAAATATACAACTGGTAACTTGACCATCATTCCAGAATTGAGATTCGATACGGTTTCTGAAGATGTATTTGTTGATGGTGACCTTGCGCCAAGTGGAAGTCTAGCCTCCTTCTTACTAGCATTTGTATACGGATTTTAATCTGTTTTTACCCCTCTATTATTGAGGTGTAGGAGTAGAGCTGACAATATTTTACTAAAAATTGCAAAACAAATTTTAAACGATGGCAAAATCAAAACTAGAGTACATTTGGCTTGATGGATCAGAACCAACACAAGGACTAAGAAGTAAAACGAAGATTATTAAGGATTTCGGTGGTACGCTAGGAGAGTGCCCCATGTGGTCTTTTGACGGTAGCTCTACCGGACAGGCCTCTGGTGGTGCATCAGATTGCTTACTGAAGCCAGTGGCTATCTACCCAGATCCAGATCGCAAAGATGGCTACTTAGTAATGACAGAGGTATTGAGCGCAGATGGTTCTCCTCACTCTACTAATGGTCGTGCTACGATTGAAGATGATGATAATGATTTCTGGTTTGGCTTTGAGCAGGAATATTTCCTTTGGGATCCTGAAACAGATCTTCCTTTAGGTTTCCCTGCTGGTGGCTTTCCTGCCCCTCAAGGACCTTACTACTGTTCTGTGGGAGCAAAAAATGCTTACGGACGCGAAATCGTTGAAGAGCATCTTGATATCTGCTTAGAGGCAGGTTTGAATGTGGAAGGTATCAATGGTGAGGTTGCAGCTGGTCAGTGGGAGTTCCAGGTATTTGCCAAAGGAGCAGCTGAAGCTGGTGACCAAATTTGGGTAGCTCGTTACTTATTGGAAAGAACAGCCGAAAAGTACGGAGTTGCGATCAATTGGCACTGTAAGCCTATTCAAGGTGACTGGAATGGTTCTGGTATGCACGCCAACTTCTCCAACACCGCTTTGCGTACGGCTGGAAACAAAGACACTTACGATAAAATCTGTTCTGCCTTTGGAGCTTCTCCAGAAGTGATCAAGGCATGTATCGACGTATACGGTGCAGACAATCACCTACGTTTGACGGGTCTTCATGAGACACAAGCGATTGACAAATTTAGCTATGGTATCAGTGATAGAGGAGCTTCTATCCGAATTCCAATTGCTACAGTAGAGAACGACTGGAAAGGATGGTTGGAAGACCGTCGTCCAAACTCTGCTGCTGACCCGTACAAAGTAGCTGCGGTTATTATCACAACCGTTAAGTCTGCTTAACATACAGTATGAAGAACTAAAATCAGCTCTAGTTCCTGCATAGGAATATGCCATTGCCTGCCCTGCTCTGCAGGGCGGGTTTTTAGCTTTCCCGCAGGCAAGAAGTTGACAAAAGCCTCTCAAGCCTCTGGTTTGAAAGGCTTTTTTTATACTTATTGGAATGCTTCGGGCCTGTTGTTGCAGGCACTTTCTCCTTGATCTAGTTCATCAACGGATTTAAAAAGAAGCGAAATAGTTTAGTGATTTAATTACTTTTGCGGACCAAATTTTACCAACATTATGCCGCTATCACTTCAACACGCTGTCCTAGAACGCTTTCTCAAGTATGTTCAAATTGATACCCAGTCCGATCCGAATTCAAATTCCCAACCTTCCACCGAGAAACAGAAAGACCTGGGCAGAGTCCTGGTACAAGAATTAAAGACGATTGGCATCTCCGATGCAGTTTTGGATGAGTACGGCTATGTTTATGCTACTATTCCTGCAAACAGCGAGAAGGAGATACCGGTAATTTGCTTTTGTTCCCATATGGATACTTCACCTGATAGCAGTGGCACAGGGGTGAAACCGATAGTTCATAAGAACTATCAAGGGCAAGACTTGATTCTACCTGACGATGAAAGCATTATTATCAAGGCCGAAGATCATCCGGATCTAAAGGAGCAAATCGGTAATGATATTGTCACAGCCAGTGGTACCACCTTGCTAGGGGCTGATAATAAGGCGGGCTTGGCTGCCATCATGGATGCTGCTCGCATTTTAATGGAAAGGCCAGATCTTAAGCACGGAAAAATCCGCATCCTATTCACACCAGATGAAGAGATCGGAAGGGGAGTGGATAAGGTAGATATGGAAAGACTAGGTGCAGACTTTGGCTATACGGTGGATGGTGAAAAAAGAGGAACCTTAGAGGATGAGACTTTTTCAGCAGATGGAGTGACGATCAAAATCCAAGGAGTTAGTGCACACCCAGGCTTTGCCAAGGGCAAATTGGAAAGTGCGATCAAAATAGCAGCGGATGTATTGGCAGCTTTGCCAAAGGATAGCTTATCTCCAGAAACAACAGCAGGGCGAGAAGGATTTATTCATCCCGTTCAGCTTAGTGGTGTCGCAGAACAAGCAGAGATCAAATTTATCATTCGCGATTTCACCGAGTCTAAGTTATTGGAGCACGAAGCCATCTTGCAAGATATCTTGAATAAAGTATTAGAGCAATATCCGAATTCCAGTGCGGAATTCATCGTGCAGGAACAATATCGAAATATGAAAACGGTGCTGGATCAGCATCCCGAGGTAGTGTCTAATGCGGTGGAGGCAATTGAGAGAGCAGGTATGGATGCTATTGCGTCCAGCATTCGTGGTGGCACGGATGGTTCGCGTTTGTCCTTTATGGGATTACCCTGTCCAAATATCTTTGCAGGAGAGCATGCCTTCCACTCAAAATATGAATGGGTATCTGTTCAGGACATGGAAAAATCAGCTGAGACTTTAGTTCACCTTGCCATGATTTGGGCGGAAAAAATTTAGGTGTAGGAATAAAAAAGCGCCATTATCGCTCGAGCCAGGATAATGGCGCATAATCATGCTAGGATAAAATCTGTTGAAAACTAATTCTTAGTTCTGGAATTATGATGACCCCGATCTTTGTCGGGATGGCGTTTTTCGCTTCAAAATTCTGTTCATTAGGACATTTTACATGTCGTTTCCTATTCAATAGATACCGTTTAATTGTTTTTCGCTGCTTGTATGATAAATTTTTTATAAGTTTTTTTCTAAATATTGGAAAAACGCTTATCTTTCGACTGTATTCAATGATGAAACACTACACAGACTTGAAAATATTTAATTTAAAATATAATCATAGGGATGACTTTTGGGCCCTGTCAGTCAAGTGCTGGTAGGGCTTTTTTTATATATTCCCCTGATCGGTTTTTATTCCAGTGAAAGTGGCCAATCTGCAAAAAGGCAGATTGGCCACTTTTCATTACGGGCAATTGATATCATTTTTTTTTACCAATTGTAAATTCTTGATTTATCGTTGGATCATGAATTTCTTTCCGATTTGTCCATTTCGACTAGAAATCTGTAGCCAATAAATACCTGAGGGTAGGTGCAGGAGGTTTAGTGGTAAGGAGGCCGAATTGTTGCCTTCCGCTCCAATCGATTCTTGATATACAATTTTGCCCTGAGCTGTAAAAATTTGTAAGCTGGTTTGACTGCTCGTAGAAAGCTTAGTCTGGAAATGTAATATGCCATTACTGGGATTGGGGAAAAGGGAAAGATTAATGGCCTGATCTAGGTCTTTTTCTTGCCTAAAATTCAGCTTGTGGGATATCCCTTTTGAGGCTTCTAGAGCAGAATTAGTATTTAAGGGCTCCGTTGCTGTCAGGCAGCCCGTAAGAAAGATGTCGTCTAGGTAGACTCGATCTTTCGGAGAGGAACCTTCTACCTGAAACCTGAGCACGCTAGTAGAACTGAACGGACCTTGTAGTTGTACTGATTCAATGTATGGCTTGTCATTATCGAAGTCTCTTTCTTGTTTCCATTGTGCCACTGAGACAAATGTTTTGCCTGCATCATCGGAAAGATGTAAACTAAATCCTTCCTTTATTTTTTCCAGACCGCTGGCAGTGAAGGCAAACTTAATTTCAAGTTCGGATAAAAGACTTAGATCTAACAGATAACTTTGGAGGCCAGAATGAGTCGGTTGACCTGATAAACGGATACACCATTCTCCGCTACTCGCAAACAGTCGATCAAGATCGGATCTTCGTACGTGCGCCTCACCTTGCCATTCCCCCCAACCGCTTTCGAAATCATCAGCTCTGATTACTTGGGGATTACAGGCTAAGCCATCGCAAGGCGCACAGGTGCCGCCACAGTCTACTCCTGTTTCCTCACCGTTTTGAATTCCATCATTGCAGGTATCGTTATTGGCTCTGATGCAGAAGGCTACAGAGGCAGCAGCTGTAAATTCAGTACCAGCCAGAAGGGTGGTCCCGCTAGCATCTAGCAACTGAAAGCTCCCTTCTCCGTAGTTGCAACATATCCCATCGCCATAGCTATCATGTATGGTGAAAACATATTGTCCTTCTGATAGCGTGATTTCTTCTGTGTAGCTGCTTAGTCCTACTGCTTCCGTGAAAGGACCCGCAGAAGCGACTGTTACTCCTTCAGGAGTTCTAATACTCCAACTCGTTTCTTCAGGATAATGGTCAAATTGTATGTTCAGGTGTAAGGTCTGTCCATAGCAAACACAATCCTGACATGAGCCGCCACAATCCACATCTTCCTCATCCCCATTTCGTATTCCATCATTACAGCTTGGACAAGGTAGACAATCTGGCCCTCCACAATCGATCTGAACCTCCTGACCATTTAGGCTGCCATCTAGGCAACTTAGGCAGTTGTCGCATGCCAAGGCATTGAGAGCCTTACCGGCGTTGATCCGGCCATACCCTAATTCTGAGGACCAAGTTCCTGCAGTCTGGCCATCTACAAAGGTGTTATAATTGTATGTCCCTGCTTTATCGCAGGTACTTTCTAGGACAAAACGAGCTTCTGTGGCGTCTAGGTCAGGGGCGGTGGAGAGGATGAGGGCTAAAACCCCGGCGACATTCGGGCAAGCGGCAGAAGTCCCATTAAAATCGCTTAAGTAATTTCCTTCTCGCCATCCGGAAGGCCCACTATTATCTAGGCTTGAAATTTTGACTCCTGGGGCTGCTATGTCCACTCCCACACCGTAGTTCGCTCCCCACCAATTTTCACCATCACAAGAATTCAATGACTTTCGCTCATTGCACATGCTCATAGCTGTCACGGCTATTGTTTCTGAATACGAAGCAGGATAGCTGAGTTCTCCATTGTGATTACCAGCGGCAAAAACAACTGGACTCCCTAGCCCTCTTCTACCAAACCGTAAAGCATTATCAATGGCTTCGTTGATCAAAGAGGACGGACTCCCTCCTCCCCAGGAATTACTAAGGATATCTGCTTGACCTTCCTCCCAAGCCCAATTTATGGCGTTTGCTATCCATCCATTTGTTGTCACCCAATTATTAACTGCGCGATAGGCAACGCGAATAGGTATTACCTTACTGTTATAGGCTACACCTGCGATTCCAATGCTGTTATTGCCAACGGCTGCCACCAAGCCGGCACAGGCAGTACCATGAGCATCGGCAGGATTGGCTGCCCCCAACGAACCCTGACCAGTGGCATCATAGCCAGGTAAAAGATTTTGTGCGAGATCTGGATGCTCTAAGTCTACTCCTTCATCGATGATGGCAACCTTGATTGAGGAGGAGCCAGTGGTCGTATTCCATGCCGTATATACGTTCATGTCTGCCTGCGCACTACCACCATACAATTGAGTGTTTTCTCCGTCATTGGATAACGCCCATTGTTCAGCAATTAACGGATCTGAGGTGTGCATGGGTTGTATCAGACGAACAAAATCGGGTTCTACAAAATCAAACCAACCATATTCATGGAGCTCATTAGCTAGATCAATGGTTGACTTACTTGATTCTGGCCTAAGGGTCAACTTCAACAACAAGGAATCTCGAGATATCGACCTATGATGAAAATCACTGCTTTTAGTCGCGTAGTCCTTGAAAAGCCGCAAGCGGGCCGAACTCTTTAATCTAGCGAAAACATACTTACAGGGAATTTGCAGAGTCCCATCAGAATAAGCATAAATGGGAGAAGCGTCGACTATTTCGGAATGTGCACGTAGGCGTCGGCATAAGGCTAGTAGGTCTTTTTCTTGTAGAGAGTACCTGCTCTGGAATAAACTTAACTTGGGATATGGGATTTCTAATAGGGAATCATAGGGCAGCAAGAGTTGCTCCTTCGCTACAATTTGCGCTTTCGCATTGGAAGTTACCCCTTTGGCGAAAGTAATACTGATCATTTCAGTGTGAATACTTAGGTATTCTCTACCATCGGGTCCGTAGAAATAAGTCTGGGAGAAAATGCTTGTACAAAAGAGAATGGACATACAAGCGGAAAGTAGTTTGCTGTGTTTCATGACTGCAGTTGGGCTTAGTTAGAGATTTTACCAGAAATCGGGTTGAAAATCTGGCGTTACTGCTTAGTCATTGTTCATAAGGTATAAGGCAAAGGACTTTCTACATGGAAAGTACGAGGAGAATCAATATGGCTAAATGTGGAAAATAAGCAGAATTGAGACCAAGATGAGACCGGAATGTTGTGTAAGTAGGTCTGCTTGCTGTAAAAATATATAAAAATAATATAATATAAAAGATAAAACGAATTAATCTGGATAAGCCCAGACCCTTCTAATGAATAGGGCCAGACAGGAAACCCTGCCTGGCCCATTGCTATATTCTTACCAATTCAATATTATTGAATGACGACGAATCGTTTGGTAATAATTTGATCTTTACTAGTAATGTGCATGAAGTAAACACCAGCCCTTAAGTGGTCAGCATTTAACTCACGCCGCTGTACACCTGCCTCTATTTGCATAGCTTCTTTGCTAATGAGCTTGCCAGAGATATCAGTGATTTGTAGTTGTATCTGAGCGCTCTGTTGCATATCAAAGCTCAAGGTAAGTTGCCCTCTGGTTGGATTGGGATACAAACCTACAGCTCTAATGATATTCGTGGTACCGAGTGCTGCTGGGACTTGGTTGTTCAATCGACTACCGACACCATTCACACAACCCGAGATACTCACATCATCGATGTAAACATAATCGGTGTTTGAACTGGCATCACAACGGAATCGCACTTGTGTATTAGCGGTGAACGGCCCTGGGATAGTGACAGCATCGAAGTAACGGGTTTCGTTTTCGAATTCGTCTCCTAAATTCCATTCTTCTACGGTGTTGAAAGTCACTCCGCCATCGGTAGAGATCTGTAACCAGAAATCTTCATTCGCAT
>JAHQWA010000489.1 GCA_019634045.1 Saprospiraceae bacterium | reverse complement strand
TTCCTCCTTTACCTTCTTCAACCAGCCGAGGCCTTCCGTTCCTACACCTTCAAAGGAGCCCGGTCTGGTTCGAGGTTTCCAGATTCCTGCTCTGAATAAATCGATACCTGCATCTTTCAGGCCATGAGCTGTAGCTAGTACTTGCTCTTCTGTTTCCGCACTACAGGGGCCAGCAATAACGATCGGCGTTTGCTTGGCTTGCCCTAGGATTGGTTTGATGTTCATTTCCATGATAAAAAATTTAGGATTAGTAGACTATTGTGCTCGGATTTGCCGGCTCTGGCACTACCGAAGAACTTTAGCTACTCAAGATTTTACGTATTTGATTAGATTCTTCTATTAGTTTATAAAAAGTGTCAAAGTCTTTCTTAATCAGTAAGCTCCTAAATCGAGCCAACTGATTGATATGCTCATCCAACACATCCAGCACATTGTCTCTATTCTGCCGAAAGATCGGGATCCACATATCTGGTGAACTCTTCGCCAAACGAACGGTCGAACTAAATCCACCACTAGCCAATTCAAATATCCGGTCCTCATCTTGTTCCTTTTCTAGCACCGTAAGTGCCAAAGCAAAAGAACTTATGTGAGATATATGTGAAACGTAAGCAGTATGGATATCGTGTGAATGACGATCTAAATCCACTTGCCGCATCGGGATCGAATCAAACAATCGCCTGGTCACGGCTACCGCATCTGCATCACTATCATCTAGGTCTACTAAAACGGTACACTTCCCGTCGAACAAATTGGGAATAGCGGCTTCCGGGCCACTGTATTCGGTTCCTGCCATCGGGTGCGTGGCTACGTAGCGCCCGCGCTTTGGATGATCTTTCACCTTGTCTAGCAATTGTGCCTTGGTAGATCCAACATCTATAATCACTTGTTGCTCTACCAGATCCAGTATACCAGGTAAAATTTGTAGCATCGCATCTACGGGAGTCGACAGTACTATAATATCCGATTCTTCGATGGCTTCTTCAAGCCCTCGCTCTTCATCGATCAATCTTCTGCGAATCGCTTTATCTATATTTTCCCGGCGAATATCAACGCCAATGATCTTCTTCGCAAAACCGTTTTCTTTCAGAGTAATCGCTAAGGACCCACCAATGAGTCCAATCCCTACAATAGCAATTGTCATAAGTTCGCATTTTCAATCTTACGGATGGCATCTTCGAACACCGCTGTCTCACTACAAAGAGAAACGCGGATGTAGCCATCTCCTTGGCTGCCAAAAATGCCTCCGGGCGTAATAAAAACATGTGCATTGTATAGTACAGCATCTGATAACTCAAAACCCGATGTATAAGACGCTGGGATTTTTGCCCAGACAAACATGCCCACTTGGTTTCGATCATAGACACATCCCAAGAGGTCCAACAGCTCATAAACCCGGTTCCGTCTGTCCAAATAGATTGAATTCACAGATTTGTACCAAGAATCCGGTTGCTGCAAGGCTTTTACCGCGGCTAACTGCAATGGACGAAACATCCCGGAATCCATATTACTCTTAAAACGCAAAATCGTACTCAGATAAGAGGCTCCACCGCCCAACATTCCAATTCGCCAGCCCGCCATATTATGCGACTTCGAGAGGGAATTCAATTCAAGTGCCACCGCTTTGGCCCCGGGAATACTCAGTATACTGATAGGCTTTTCGTTGAGAATGAAGCCATAAGGATTATCATTGCAAATCAGGATCTGATGTTCTTTCGCAAATTTGATCAAGCGCTCATAGAAGGCCAGTTGTGCTGGTGCCCCCGTCGGCATGTTGGGGTAATTAACCCACATGATTTTCACTCTCTGCAAATCCATCGCCGCTAAGGCATCAAGATCTGGTGTCCACCCCAAAGACTCTTCCAGCTTATATTCTCGAATCCTTGCTCCAGTCAAATTGGCGACGGAGCGATAGGCCGGATATCCTGGATTTGGGACTAGCACCTCATCGCCGGGCTCAAGATAAGTCATGGAAATATGCATAATCCCCTCCTTGGAACCAATCAGCGGCAAGATCTCCCCATTGGGATCAAGCTCCACATCAAACCACTGCCGATACCAGTTTGAAAAAGCTTGGCGTAATTCTGGGATCCCAGTATAACTTTGGTAGCCATGGCTGGTGGATTTACCACTGTGCTCTTGCAATTCCTCAATTACCCCAGCAGACGGTGGTAGATCAGGGCTACCGATACCCAAATTGAGTATTTCCTTTCCCTCTGCTCTCATTTGAGCAATTTCCCGCAGCTTTCTCGAGAAGTAATATTCCTTTACTTCTCCCATCCGGGTGGCTGCTTGTATGATTGTATCTGAAGACATTCCTCGTCTGTTTATTCTATTTCTTTGAATTTGTTCCCGGATAGAGATTAATATTCGTGATGTTCTCCTTGCTGGTATACCCCCATCAAGTCCAACTCATGCGTTAAGGGTCGGATGGCTTCTATAGCCTGGCTGATGCTGATCTGCCCTTCCGCCACAAAGTCTACGAAAAACATATACTCCCAAGGCTTACCAATGATGGGTGCAGATTGGATCTTGGTGAGATTGACATTGTACGCGGCCAGTACCGCTAATACTTTATATAGACTCCCTGGTTCGTGTCCCGTGGAAAAACAGAGTGAAGCTTTATTGGCCCCATCCAGTTTTTTCACCTCTTCTTCCTTTCGAAGAACCAAGAAACGAGTATGATTCTTTTTATTGGTTTCAATCCCTGCTGCTAGTACCTCAAGTTCATATAGCTCCGCTGCTAAAGTACTAGCTACAGCTCCGACATGTAGGAGGTTTTCTTCTCGTACGCGCTTGGCACTAAGCGCCGTATCTACTGTTTCTATCAATCGGATATGAGGGTAGTTGCGGAAGTATTTACGGCATTGGGCAATCGCTATGGGATGAGAGTGTACTTCCTGTAGGTCTTCAATTTTCTGACCAGGCAAAACCAGCAGATTCTGTTTGATCCGCAGATAGGTTTCTCCAACAATCTTAAGATTAGACGCCTTAAGCAAGTGATAATTAGACATGAGACTTCCCGCCAGCGTATTTTCGATCGCCATCAACCCGAGATCCATAAACTCCCCAGATTCAATAGCTTGTACCAATTCAGGAAAGGTGTGGGCTGGAATGATATCCAAATTGATCTCTTTAAAACACAAGCGAGCAGCGATCTCGTGGAAGGCTCCGGCATAACCCTGGATACCTACTCGCAAGGTACGTTGCGAGATTTCATCAGATTCAGTGGAAGGCAAGGCGTGCATCATGACTAAGGTATTTATGTCTGTACAAATAAAAAAGTCCCTTGAGCGGGACTTCTTTGGTGTTCTTTACAAAATTGAAAAACGCTAAGAGTCCCTTATGATTATTCATAAAAGAAAAAGAAATAAAAAAAGTAAAACTTGGTGGTGGTTTGGCTAGGGTTCATTCTTTTCTAAAATTCAGCCCAAAAAAAAAGCCCCGTCTGGCGGGACTGTAAATTTTATCGTGACACATTCAACCTAAAATCAGTAGCCCCTTTATGGTTGTCCATAAAAATAAAAGCTAAAAAAGTAAAAATAAGGTTGAACGGAAATCGTCTTCATAATTCAATTATCTGAGCACAAACCTAAAGATTAATTCAACAGCAAACAAGAACCTTTTGCAATTTTTTCAAAAAAACGACAGCTATAATAGGTTTTTCATACGAACAAAGGTTCGTTTGTAATCGTTTGCTAATTTAAGGCATTATGGCACTGCAATTGATATCTCCCATTTTTATAGCCACAAAATCTATTTCGTTAAAACCACTCAAGTTATTTAGCAAGCGGTACTCTCGGAAAGGAGGATTAAAAGGTGTTGTCCCGGGTGGAAAGGTGTAATCACTTGGCACAAATCGCCAACTAGGGGTGCCTCCCGGAAACTCCGTCAACTCCCCAATGATCATCAAGCGAATCAATACAATATCGAGTGTAGTAAGATTTCCGGAATTATTCACATCTCCTGCAATGATCTTATAGGGAGAGGAAATCAGATCGATATTCAGGATATGGCGAGCCAGTAAGGATACATCCAGGATGGAAACACCATTAGCCGGATTATCCATCAGGGTATCGACGGTGAATCGATAGGTAACCTCAGGCGTAAACTCCGTCAATAAATACGCCCCTTCTTCATCGGTAGTCGTTCGAACTTGGATATCGCCCTCTGCATTGATCCCAAGTCCAGAAAAAACCTTGCCATTCTCTGTGGCGACCCGTCCACGCACAATCGGCAAACTATCGCAAGCTGTTCCCCCTGCTGGAATCACAACAACTTCTCGCTTGATATAGTTAGGCCCCCCAAAGGAGCTATCCGGCTGAAGGGCGCCGGGGTTGTAGGCTTCGTCCCAAGTCCATACCTGGAAATGTGCCGGAAAGCTATCCCAACAGACCATCGTTAAGGAATCGACCTCGGTCGGCAAAGCGCCAAGTTCTGTGATGCTAAAATGTGGACTCCCAAAGCAACCTTCAAATGGAATAGTGGATGAAAAATTCTCGGCTTCAATACGCAAACCAACGTAGTCCGGCCTTCCATTTGCATTGGGGTCGATGGGTTCCCTAGGAACATAAAGTGTATCAATCCAGGTCATATTAGGTGCAAAACAATCGATGACCTCTAAGGGTAATTCTACCTGCATCTCTTCTCCAGCAGCATTGCTCACCTCTACTAGAAAAGTATAATCCCCAATCGGATAGGTACCGGTAACGGCATAATTGGGATATTCCCCTTCCAAAGCACCGAAGGGGTCAATCATTGGAATGCCTTCTGCACCAACAAATCGATAGGAAACGGACCAACCTACCGTATCGGCGGACTCAGCAACAAAGCTATATTGGACGCTCAAGTCGCAGCTTTCATTGTTAGGTGTACAAATTCTCCCGATGGGCTGAAAATCAATGGTGATCGCGTTAGGAGGCGTGAAAGAAGGAGTAGAAAATAGGAGTAGTAGGCAGCATACTCCCCAAAGCATGAAGGATCTCATAGTTATCGGTTATCGCTAGTCGCCCCTAAGCATCCTTGCGTGTAGGAAGCTTTGAGACCAACTGGTATTCCATAGACAAAGATCTTCTCCTGGAGAGGATCAATTTGCTAGGAACAGTTTTAGGGAAAATGGGTGAAGGAGTCAGAATCAACTCCAATGGTATATCTATGGGACTATGGACGGGTTGACGGATGTGAGAATGAAAATACAGAATTTAGACTAAATGGAGGACATCTAGGAAAAATTGTTGATCAGAAAAAACAAATTTGAAAAATCATAATCTTTTGCTAAATTTACAACATCGATGGGAAAAGGAACTAAACAATGCTTTCCCGATCCCTTCTTTTCAATGTTCATAGTCTCACATTTAGGATTCCTCCAACCCAAAAAATAAGCCTTTCAAGAGCAATAGACTACTGTAGTGTGGTATCCGTTTTTTAGTCGGAAATATGCTGAGTTTCTGTGAATCTTGAATACAGGTTTATTACCCATGAACAACATATTGCATACCTTACGCCATTTATCCAATTGCCCCTGGACCATTATTAGAGGTAGTGAAGTCAGACGCCCCTTCAACTTTCTCTCCCTACTGTTTTTTCAGTAGTTTATTAAGGAGAAAGTTACTCTTCCTTCACCACCTTCGATTTGTTCTAAGACTGAAGTAGGTTTTCATCAATCCGCTTTGCCAATTTTATCGTCAATTAAATTCTACTTTGATGAAAAGGTGGTTACTGTTCGTGGTGTTATTAGGAATATCTTCCTTGTTGGTGGCAAACAATCTTGATCTAAAGCCAGGAGACTATGGGTTTAATTTGATCTTGAAGGAGCTACCAAAACTAGTAGTGGAAGAAGTTCGAATGGAAGTGTCTCGAGAGGCACCTGTACATATTTATGAATTGAGTTATGAGGTAGATGCAGGGAATGCGACCTTTACGCTCACTTCTACCAATTATGCTATCAACCAATTGGGTTTTAAGCTCATCTCACAGAAGACTGGCGAAGTCACGCCAAACCTTAGCAAAATAAACGATAAGAAGATTACCTTAGACCTAAGTAAGGAACCCAAAGGCACCTACTATCTTAGGCTATGCCAGAAATCTGGGGACATCATTAGAATCTATCGCTTGATTAAGGCGCAGTAAAAACTGATACTGCGCCCTAAGGGGAAGTTATTCCACTTTATTCCTTTAATACTTTGCGGGTCAGCCTTTTACCATTGGCTTCGAAATTAACGAAGTAAATTCCGGTCGGCAATTCTTCTATCGAAACCTCTAGATTTTGCGGATTGGCATCACTCAGCACCCTTTGGAAATGCGTTCTTCCCCATTTATCCACTACCCGAATTTGCAAATTCCCATCTTCCCAGCCATTGAATCGGATCCAAAACGTAGTTGATACTGGGTTGGGACTCACTACAAGCCCGGGTAATTCCAATTTGTCGGCCACACTATTTACCATGACCGTCAGTACCTGAGAGACAAAAGTACAGCCTGAGCCATCACTTACCACCAC
>JAHQWA010000488.1 GCA_019634045.1 Saprospiraceae bacterium | reverse complement strand
GTTATCCGGCCCCTGCCACTGATATTGATAAGGGGGAACTCCTCCAGTGACGGAAGCTTGTATGCTGCCACTATTGCTTTCATTGCAGCTCAGGGCAATTCCACTTAATAGTATATCTAGGGGTTTTAAGGTGTCAATTTGAATGAGTTCTGTCCAGATCGTGCCCTCTTCATCTGTTATCGTCAAACCGTAGGATCCAGGGGCCAAATTATCGATTGTAGGAATTTCGCTCCCCGTCGACCATTCGAAGGAATAGGGAGCCTGGCCACCAAATGCCTCCGCTGACAAACTGCCATCGTTGGAGTCAGCGCAGCTGATTGGAGTATCCGATACTGCTCCCGTCAAGGCCTGCGGCCCGGTGATCGAGAAATCTTGATCCGAAATATCAAAGAAAATGTTTTCGTTGGCTTTAACCATGATCCGCATGCTGTCAGAGATCGTATTAGGAACAATTACCTCTGCAACACCATCATTCGGCGTGTTTTCTGCCAACACTATATCAAAATGATGGCCCCCGTCTATCGAAAGTAGAATATCCACCTTCGAGGCAAGGATCGGAGCTTGATCAGTTCCAGCCACCTCCCAGCGGATATGCTCCACCGTTTGAGCTACCCAAATAACTTCATCATTGGGCTCCAAGACACTAAAAGGGGTGCCTGTATCCACCACTTGCAGTTCAGCATTGGATTGGGCTATACAGCCTCCACCCAATTGGTTGTCTCGCACCGTTAAGTTAAAGTTCAAAGTGCGGGAAACAGCAGGTAGTACTTCCCAAGCGCTGGCCTCATTGTTGAGTAGTGCCTGCATATTGGGAAAAAATCGTTGCCGTTTGGTGCTAGGCGCATAAGATCGAAAACAAGGACCGACCGTATTACCGGGTTGGGGGGGCATGGATGCGATCTCTCGATCCATTTGTTCCCAACAATAGGTCAGTCCATCGCCATCAGGGTCAGAGGCCGAGGCTGATAGAACAAAGGGGGTACTAGCCGGAATGGTGTAGTTAATCATAGTAGTAATGGAGGGACGGCTATTCCCATTATCCCAAGCCTGGGCGCAACTGCTTCCTGTATTTGAATCCAGATAGGCATTGATCTCTTGGATACTGAAGGCATGAAAATAGGCATCTGAATTGGATTGTACATTGGGGGAGCAAATACCCGCATATCCCATAATCGTAGATGCACTACCTGGTTCTACAGCAGCATTGGCAAATCTGTTACAGTCGTTATTCTGTGTATGATTAGCACCTAATTGGTGCCCAATTTCGTGGGTGACGTAGTCAATATCAAAGGCGTCACCGTGTGGGGTTTGCTGCCCAGTAACACCCCCAGCTTTGTAAGGTTTACACATGGAAGCGAGATAGGCCACACCGCCACCCCCGGTACTGAAAACATGACCTATATCGTAATTGGCCGAACCTATAATATCATCACAGGTGGTTTGATTTTGTTCCAGCATCGCACTACCACTTCCATTGGTATAAGGATCCGACTCCCCATCTAGGAAGATCAATTGATCATTGTTTGCGACTAGGACCAAAGTGATATTAAGGTCTCGTTCCAAGATCCCGTTTACACGGGTCATCGTGGTGTTCATAGCCGCCAGTACATCGGTAACGGTTCCACCGTGGAAGTCCGCATATTCGCCCGTACAGGCCAGGGCCATTCGATAGGTTTTGTAGGTACAGAGGTTAGTTTTTTGAAGCCCTCCAATTGGACTTGGAAGGGCTTCATCGTTCATGGGGCTATATGAGCACTGAAAGGGCTCATGATTGGAGGCCGAAGCCGCCGTTTTATACATGGATTTATAAATGTTTACACCTTGCTGGCTTACCGGGTCGATGATCACCATGGGAATGGCCCCGGAGGAAATCATCACATGTGTGCCCTTATGGCTCACATCCAGTCTTACGCTAGCGCTTGGGTCACTGACACCTTGGCCAGCATAGGAACGAATCCCAGGGAATTTCTTGGCTAAGGGCTCCTCCATAATAGAGGCATTCCTCAGCCGAAATTTTTCGTTTTGTCCATTGGGCAATGGCAATTCCACCACGGCCTCTTGGTTTTTCCCAATACTAAATAATTTAAACCTAAAGGCTTCGAAATCAAGCCGAAGCCATCTGGCTGCTTCATTTTCTTTGTCTTTGTTAACCTGTTTAGGAGCTTGTTCTTTAGAAATGGTATGCCAAAGTTGTACTTCCTGGGCTGTAAGTTTGGCAGTCCAGCAAAGCAATACTATACATACGGTGGTGATCGCGGAAATACGCTTCATGTGTTCAACTTAGTTTGGTGTTAGAAAAAGCATTAGTTGTCATTGCCTAGCAATTTTGCAGCAATGAATAGTTGAATTCAAACCACCTTAGTGTGTTACATGTATTGAGTTGGCGATGAATTTTGCCTATCTCGACAACACGTAAGCGTATTGTTTTGACAAGCTATATTTAGGGGGATATTTTGGTATTCCCAATTGCAGCTGTCAATTGAGGAATATAGTCTTAACTTATTTTCTTAGTGAAGTTTGTCCGAGGAAGGTCTACGGTGCACCAGCTTAGGCTGAGCATCAATTTTTTACAAAAAAGATTTGGACATAGTGTTTGAAAGGAATAATACTCTATACGATCAACTTGATCGATAGTTGCAATTCTATAGGATTCTTACTGAAAATTAGACAGCATTTGTAGATGAGGGGAAAACACTGCTTTCTTGTTTAGATGAGAACCATGAGGTGTGTCAGGATTATCTTTCTCCTGTTGTTATCCCAAATGTAGTAATTTTAGCAAACACAAACAAGTATATTATATATTAATTTTAAAATTTCATCTAATCCAGTGCCTAACGAAAGAATATTCAGCGTGCCTTTGTCGCAAGCAAAGGCACGCCTGGCTTACAGGATAGGGTAATAAAGTGAGAAACAATACTACTCCGTACCGGGGCCTTCGATGACCAATTCTTCATTGGCATCATGAACGATTTGAGCCATGGCAATCCTCCATTTTCCGTTGCGCTTTTCTAATATTCTAGTTTCTAGTGTTCCCGTTCCTTCATTATCTTGGACAAAGGATACCCAAGCCCCATCTCCATAGATTCTAAAGCGAAAGTCCGTTTTAGTAACTTCTCCGATATAAGTTTTGGGTTCCGGGTTTTCGGCAAAAAATTCCTTGACATTGGCACTCCAGGCTTTCCAACCTTGATATTGTCGGATACCATCACGAGATGCCGCGAGCCAAACGGCGTAATCGGCATGTATCCAAAGTTTCTTCCAACTCTGATAATCCCGAGCCCAGAAATGCTTCGACTCATTTTCAATAACATTCTTGATGGCTGCTTGCTCTGCTTGGAGGTTTTTTGATTGAGCGACGAGTGTTAGGCTAATGGCCACGAAAAATAAAGAAGATAAAATGCGTTTCATACAAATAGGTTTTGGTGCTCACCCATTGCCTGATCATAAGGCTGACTGTTGCAAAACTGCAGGTCACTCCTTTTAATCTCATCCTTGCATCTAGGATGTAAGGCAACGTATAGCCGGGGAAGCACTGTTTTTCTCCACTGCCAGTGGCAAGTAGAAGTTAGGATAGTAGTAATTCGACGATTTTCCGAAGAAACGTATGGCGGTAAGTACTAGTTTGGTTGCGGTTCGGGCATAGCGGGCATGTAATGCCTGGTCGTTGAATCAATCTTATCGATGTGGGAGAGTTAGGTTCTCCACCATTAAAAGTGCAGACCATATTTTTTGTACTCTCAAAATATAATATAGAAATATAATTTCACAAAGTCAACCCTAATCCAAATTAAAAAGCGCCACTCTCCTAGGGAAAATGGCGCCGAATCAAGCCAGTAAATAATTAACCAATTCTTATTCCAAAACCGTATTTAAAATTTGTTTCATGTCTTTAAAAAGGGCGTAATCCCAGTCGGAAGAGAGAAAACTTTTCAGACCCAATACAGTTTTTCCCATTTTATTCCTTTCCAAACTATCATGGGATTACGCCGGGAACACTATTTCTTTAATCCTGTGTTTTCCTGTAATATTCTTGTTATCCATCACTTTATCAGCTCACGATTTGTCAGAATCCAAGTCGTTTACGAACTTCAGCACGCATTATTCATTGCGGATACTGCCAAAGCGCCCCAAAAATCCAGCTGGTAAGTAGGCTTCAGGCCATCGTGAACCGAATAGCCCGACAGCTTATACATAGGTATTGACGCCATCATGTGGACAGCAAAAATTGTATTGAGACCTAATTACCAGACTTTTATAAATTATATTCATCACTCAAGCAACCATCATGCCAAAAATTAAATACGCCATATTTTTTTCTATCTTTTTTCTTCTTATTGGTCTAACAACTCATTCAGTTGTTGCCCAAAAATTATCCTACAGTAGCAGTAAAAATGCAGTAGGATCGCAGGCTATGGTGGTCTCCCCTCACCCATTAGCTAGCGAAGTGGGTTTATCCATTTTACAAGCTGGTGGGAATGCAGTAGATGCGACCATAGCTGTACAATTTGCCCAAGCGGTCGTATACCCTCGGGCAGGAAACATCGGTGGTGGCGGCTTTATGGTCATCCGTATGCAGAATGGCGAAACGGCTACGATAGACTACCGGGAAAAAGCTCCTCGAAAAGCAGATAGAAATATGTATCTGGATGCAGCGGGTAATATCATACCTGGGCTCAGCACCAAAGGGCATCTCGCCGCCGGAGTCCCAGGAACGGTCGACGGTTTGATTCAAGCGCACGAAAAATTTGGGAAGCTTCCTTTTCCACAGCTCATTCAGCCTGCCATAGAATTGGCAGAGAACGGCTATCCGATTAGCCAGACAGAAGCTACTCGCTTGAATCGCTTTCAGCCAGACTTCAAGGCTGTAAATGATGATCCGAATCCTTTTATTCGCGAGAACTGGAAAGAAGGAGATATGCTGGTCCAAGTAAAACTTGCCAATACTTTAAGAAGAATCCAACAAAAGGGTCGTGCCGGCTTCTACAAAGGTAAAGTGGCTAAGGCCATTGTTAAGGAGATGAAAGAAGGAAACGGCATTATCAGCAGGAAAGACCTTGCCAAGTATCGCGCGCAGTGGCGTGCAGCCGTCACCGGCCAATACAAGGACTATAAGATCATCTCTATGCCTCCTCCCTCTAGTGGGGGGATAGCGCTAGTGCAACTATTGAAGATGGTAGAAGATTACCCCATTGAAGATTGGGGTTTTCACGATCCTCGAACGATCCATTTAATGGTAGAGGCGGAAAGAAGAGCTTATGCTGATCGATCCCAACATTTGGGAGACATGGACTTCTATCCTGTCCCCATTGACTCCATGCTCTCTAAGAAGTACGTGGAAGGACGAATGGCTAACTTCTCGCCGGAGAAAGCTTCCTTGAGTTCTGACATACTTGCAGGCGCCTTTCAGGGGCAGATCAAGGAGAGCTTTGAAACTACCCATAGCTCCATAGTGGACAAAGACGGCAATGCCGTTTCTCTCACCACCACCTTAAACTCCAACTTCGGTTGTAAAGTCTGGGTAGATGAGGCGGGGTTCTTTTTGAATAACGAGATGGATGACTTTAGCTCCAAACCAGGAGTGCCTAACCAATTTGGATTGGTTGGAGCGGAAGCCAATGCCATTTACCCTGGCAAGCGGATGCTGAGTTCGATGACGCCTACTATCATTGAAAAGGATGGAGAATTATTTATGGTGATTGGAGCCCCTGGCGGTTCTACCATCATTACGGCAGTCTTTCAAGTCTTTTTGAATGTGGCAGCCTTTGACATGGATTTACCGGCAGCCGTGGATGCCAGCCGCTTTCATCATCAATGGCTCCCTGACCGGATTTTGATAGAAAAAAATGGAATGAATGAGGAGTTAAAGGAGCAATTGAAGGCTTTAGGGCATCAATTATATGAAGTGAACTACATGGCCGTTATCAAAGCCATCCACAAGTTGCAAGATGGAAGCCTGAAAGGTGTGGGAGACCGACGTAATCCTGATGATGACGCTAGAGGCTACTAGCGCACTCCCTCAGGCGTGAGTAATAATGAGTTTACTCACGCCTGAGTATATCAAATTAATTTTTCTTTAAATATCTATTAGACTCAATAACAGTTTGGCACGCAATTTGAATTAGGTGTGAGCAGAAATGCATGAATAAATGATCGCTGATTTTTTTTGCATTTCGCCTCAGTTCTATTAAAATGCTTGTTTTCACTGCTCACCCTGCTTCGATTAAGAGAGCAGTTAGAGCAAGCACAACGGACAGAAGTGTAAGAATTGTTAACAGCGGTATGAAACAAAGCCGTAAAAAAACGAGTTAAACATTATAAATTTTACTTATATATTTTATCTTTGCTATAACGCAAAAACTTTTTTTGACTATGAAACATTATTTACGCATCAACTTACTTCCCTTATCGGCAAGGCCACCCTCTTCTATCATCTTTCCTCGGTGGTTATTTTTTCACACTACAAGTTGGGTTCCTATTCACCTGGGGGCGAACGCTTATGCTCCCTGTTACATTTGAGATAGGATAGACCAAGTTTTTCTCGGTCGTCTTATTTTCCAGGATGTTGCAATTGGCTACTACTGGATAGGTCTTTCTTACAAGAGGATAGTAAATCGCACTATTTATCTCGTAAAGAATTCGCTGTCTGGCTAGAGCTAAATTGTTAAAGGTATCAGTATTTTATTTGATGACTTAATATGGACAGGACTGTCCAAAGGTCATCAACCCATTCACTATGAGGCGTAATCTACGTCAGCTTCAGGTCATTCCTGTACTTGATGCACTAAGTGATACCTGATAGGTATTTCTCTACACTATGTTTTCCTAACACTAGTATGGTTTCTCATGTAGGCTTTGGCTGAACACTTGTCATGCTGGAGGCAGTTTGACCCGTTCCCATCGTGCCCTACATCTTAATTTCTGCTCATTGGCGAGCAGGAGGTGGGAAAGCTATGTCTGTGTGGAAAATTAGGTCTTGGAACCGAACCTGAACTGCTAAGCGGTCGCTTAGTGGACTGGGATTCCTATATCCCATCTGATCTTAACAATGGACCGGCTTAATCTCCCTGATCCAACGGGGATAAGTATGTCCCAAAACTACACCCAAACATCAATACGTCAACTACTTAATTTTTTTCACATGAAACACGAAACTACACCAAAATCAAATCGAAAGCTTGAATCTAGTTTATTGATTATCATGCTCTTTGCTGGCGTCTTAGGCATTATTTATTTACTTAATGCCAACGAGTCTCCTGCTGAAGAAATGGTCATCCACTATGATCAAGCCAATCCAAATCAAGCCTTCATCAGCATTGATAATGCCGCTGAGGTTGGCTTACCCACAGAGATCTCTTTACGTGACCTTAACCCCTCGGAAACTTACCTTTTGGTACTTGGAAAAGAAAAAACCATAGAAGTACAGCAAGCAGAGATTCAGTACGTATTTGAACAAAGTGGCAAACATGCCGTACAATTATTAGAAAAGGGTACATCCGGTTATCAAGTCATTGACCAATTCGAAATTGAGGTTAAAACGGATCGCACGGTAGCGGCCTATTAAGGAAATGATTTAATTAGGGGGTGAGATTTGGGTATTCCTAACAAACATTTGCCTGAATCTTACCCCTCCACAATAGCAGATATTCCAGGAAATGGACAAATTATCATAATTTTTTATGTGAACTTTTAAGCAAAAATGATCTATTTTTGTTGTAGATCATTGCAAGAGTATTTTACCGGGAAGCGAGCCTTTCTCTAAAACACAGCGATATGATGGAAGTAAAGGAAATATTGGAAAAATCAGCTTTTGGTGTTTGCAGTTATCTAGGTGAGAAGATTGGTGTAGCCACTTCGAGGGTGCGGCTCTACTTTATTTATGCCACTTTCGTCACTTTGGGCTCCCCCATCATTTTCTATTTAGTCGGCATTTTTTGGTTGAACATTAGAAAGTATATTAAGAATCGACCAAACTTGGCACGTCAATAGTTTTTCCTAGTGTTTCTCTAGATTGGCCCGACCACTCCACCAAGCAATGAACCAATTACCAAGCTTGGCCGCAAGCTATCGCATCTTAATTACCTTTTCACTTCCGATAATGTTAAAAATGCTATCGCGAATGACCATCAAGTAGGTGCCATTTGCTAGCTCACGCAGATCTAATTCTCCGGTTCCTTCCTTCCCTTGTCTTTCCTGCAACAACCTTTTACCCGTCCAATCATACAATTCGACAATCCAAGCATCACTTTCAGTGCGGATCGTTAATTCATCTTTAGTAGGGTTGGGAAAAACCTTTACCTCAGGCTGCTCTTTTGGGGTTTGCTCTAGGGCCGTCATCAATGGCTCCTCACAGAAGGTACGACTGCTCCCATTCTCAAAATCAAAATTTAATAGTCCTTCCCACAAATAGGCTACCGCTTGCTGATAATTGTCTCTTATGATAGGATGGATAATGCCATCCACTACAAAGTCCTCAGGAACCTGTTCCTCGTACAACGCCATATAAGTAACTAGGGCCGCCAAAAAATAGGTAGAGGCACGCCCATGTGGGGCATCATCTTCGTACAGTTCCGTAATTGGAATTTCATTGAAAGGGGGCTGCTGTACTAAATTATTAATCAGCGGACCAACAGGAATCATACGGATACAAACACCAGGAAAATCCGCGGTCAGCGCATCATGATAAGCTACAAACCACTCGTGAAAGTCCCCATTGAGATAATCGAGGTAATTGTCCCATTCTTGATCCGTAGGCGGGAAACCATTGCTTAGATAAGGCCCCATGTCCGGCCAATTCTCATAGATATAAAATGTTAAGTCCTCCTCCTGTTCATTACACCACTCAAAAATGGTCTGGGTAGCATCCAAGGGGGAGAAAGTCTCATTGTAGTAATTCACGGCTGGTCCCTGCCACTGAATAAAATTACCGGGAGTAATCAGAATGCTATTGAAATCGGCCGCTGAAAAGGGTTCATTATCAGAGTCCCATGCTCCAGAAGCCACATCAAAACCCCATTGAGCAATGGGAGGTAAATTAGCATGTTGTGCTAAGAATCCATACTGTCCATCTACAGCATAGCCATGCCCACCCGCCTGCGCTAAAAAGTGAAACCAATGTGGTACGGAAGTTTCCTGGCTGGGCGTAGGATTAACTTGTAATTCGTGATTAATTAGGCTATGCCCAAAGATAAAAGTCCTAAGGTCCTTTTGGGCCTGTAGGCCAGTCAACAAAAGGAAAAATAGAGAGAGAACAAGCGATTTTTTCTTCATGGATTATTCACTTACTTCCAATTCAGAAAAGGGTCTATTGTTGGAAGGCAAAGCGGATAATGTTGGCTCCCATTTGTAAAGCTTTGCGGCGTACGTCAGGTGGATCTTTGTGTACTTCTGGGTCTTCCCAGCCATCCCCTAAATCACTCTCATAGGTATAGAAGCATACCAATCTATC
>JAHQWA010000487.1 GCA_019634045.1 Saprospiraceae bacterium | reverse complement strand
GATATGTATGTGAAGGAATACCTGCGGTTTGTCGCGGGCATGTATCAGTTGCCTAAACCCAAGGATCGGATTGCTGAAATGGTAGAGATGACCGGCTTAGAGCGGGAGCAGCATAAGCCGATTGGAGCCTTGTCCAAAGGATATCGGCAGCGCGTGGGCTTAGCTCAGGCCATGTTACATGACCCTGAGGTATTGATCTTGGATGAGCCAACTTCTGGACTAGATCCCAACCAATTAGCCGAGATTAGAGCCTTGATTAAGAAAGTGGGGCAGGAGAAGACTGTGATCTTTTCTACGCATATCATGCAAGAGGTACAGGCCATCTGCGATCGGGTAATAATTATTCGACAAGGGGAGCTGGTTGCTAATGATACCATAGATAAACTCGGTGCCCAGGTGGAATCCGGAGCCCTGATAACGCTTGGTTTAGAACAACAAGTCAAACCAAAAGACCTTATGGCGATTAAAGGGGTGCAGGCGGTGGAGTCCATCGGGAATAAGCGCTGGGAACTTCGGGCTGAGAAAGGAGTCGATATTCGTGCGGCTATTTTTCATTATGCTGTCGAGCAAAAGTGGGTGATTTTGGAATTGGTGCAAACGCAATTGAGTGTGGAGGATGTATTTGTGCAGCTTACGAAGTAGGGTAAGGTGTTGAAGGGAGAATGTTAAATGGAGGAAACCAACTATGTTTGAGTAATGCTTCTCTTTAAGGGGAGAAATTGTTTTAAATCCACGACCGTTTTAGGACAGGGATTAACATGTAAAAACCAAGTTTTGATAAAGTATACTTTTACCCTTATTGGATGTTTATGGCTAAGTTGCTCCTGGGGCCAGAAAGCCCAGGAGGTTAATCAGTCTTTTGATTTTAAAGAAGGCGTGTACATGTCCTTTGAAGACTTTCAGCTAAATCGGCCGACTTATACGCTCGATATCGTGGCGGGAGAATTGGTTACGAATGAGGAAGAGTGGACGATTAAGGCGCAGAACATGAGGATTAAGCGGGAGGAATCTGAGACGCCTTTGGACCTAAAGGACGTCTGGGGAATTTGCTTCAATGGTATCCCGTATGTGAAACGTAGCCTTACAGAGGGACCGGTCACCTTTGCGATTTTTTCGGGAATGAGATTGAGGGGAAAGATCTGTTACTATAGCTACGAAGAAGAAGAGACAAAAATGATCACGGTTTCCGCTTATAATCCCCTAAATGGCAGACCCTTCCGCACGGGCAAGGTCGCCACGAAAGAGTGGGTGAAAAGGGAAAAGATATTGCACTTTGAAGGAGGGGAGGCCGTGGACTTTAATCGAGAAAATCTGTTGAAATGGATAGCGGATGACCCACAATTGGTAAGTTCTATTGAAGACTTAGGCGATGACTTGCCGTGGGAGACGCTCTATAAGTGCTTACGGATCTATTTAGATCGGCACAAGGTTTATGTGAAAATGTAAAATTGCTAGGATGTTAAGTATTTTCTATAAGGAAATTAATGCTTTCTTTAGTTCCCTTATTGGTTATTTTGTAGTAGGTATATTTTTGGTTTTTATGGGTTTGACGCTTTTTGTTTTCCCACAAACCAGCCTCTTACAATACAACTTTGCTACACTGGATCAACTATTTGATCTGGCACCGATGGTTTTCCTCTTCTTGATTCCCGCCATTACGATGCGGTCATTCGCAGAAGAACGCCAAACGGGGACCATCGAATTACTATCCACCCGCCCGATTTCAGACTTGAAGATTGTCTTGGGAAAGTATTTGGCTTGCCTCACTTTAGTGGCCTTTGCCTTGCTGCCTACCGTTCTGTACTACATTACGGTACACCAACTCGGATCTCCTCCTGGCAACTTGGACAGTGGCGCCATCATCGGGTCCTATATCGGCTTGCTATTATTGTCTGGCGTATTTGTGTCGATTGGGGTCTTTGCGTCCTCTTTATCGGATAATCAGATCGTCGCTTTTATACTGGCGACCTTTCTTTGCTTTATCTTCTTTTATGGCTTTTTATACTTTAGTGAATTACCCATCTTTTTAGGAAAAGGAGATGATATCGTCCAGATGTTTGGGATTGATTATCACTATCGCTCCATAAGTAGAGGCATTGTAGACACGAGGGATATCATATATTTCCTATCGGTAATTGGCCTCTTTATTTTCTTTACGCTGCTTTCGTTGGATAAGCAGAAGGGATAAGTTAAAACCTAGGATATTGAAAAATATAAAACTGAACCATTATTTACAGGGAGCCATTGCCGTGGCGATTGTTGCCTGTATTAATATATTGGCAAATGGGGGGACAGGTGGGAGTTCTTTTTATGCTTCTTTGGACCTGACAGAAGAGAAGCGCTTTACTTTAACGGACCCAACCAAAGACTTGCTGGATGAATTGGAGGAGGTAGTTTATGTCGAAGTTTTACTGGATGGAGAATTTCCAGCAGGTTTCAAAAGACTACAAAAGGCCGCTAGAGAGATGCTCGAGGATTTCCGGGCACGCTCAGGTTTTGTTGAATTCGATTTTGGCGATCCAAATACAGGCACGATTGCACAACGCAATGAGAGAAGGAAACAATTAAAAGATGAAGGGATTGAACCTGTGAACCTGAATTTGAAAGATAGTGATTCCAGATCTTCTCAGTTGATTTATCCGTATGCGGTATTCTATTATAAGGGACGACGACAAGCTGTCAATTTGTTGGAGAATAACATTCCGGGAGTGAATCCAGAAGTTGTGTTGAATAACTCCATTGCCCTTTTAGAATATAAGTTTGTCAACGTCATCCAAAAACTGGAAACACAAGAAAAGCCAGCAGTACTATTCACTGCGGGGCATGGAGAGTTGGCTCCTTATGAAACAGCTGATTTAGAACAGACTCTCCAAGAATTCTATAATACTGGCCGCTTGATCTTAGATAGCGTGGTTCAAATCAGGCCTGAGGTAGATGTTCTAGTGGTTGCCAAACCCACCCAAGCTTTCTCGGAAAGAGACAACTTCAAGATTGATCAATACATCATGAATGGCGGGAAGGTATTGTGGTTGCTAGATCGAGTAGCAGTGGACATGGATAGTTTGACTAGCCGCAAGGAATATTTCCCCAAACCTTACGAGACCAATCTAGATAACCTCCTTTTTAAGTATGGTATTCGCTTCAAGGATAATTTGGTATTGGATATGCAGTGTTCCAATATCCAATTGGTAGTCGGCTTCGTGGGCGATGCTCCGCAATTTGATTTCTTCCGATACCCATATCATCCGGTCATTAGCTCAGGAGCTAATTCGCAGCATCCCATCGTGAAGAGTCTTGGACCGATCAATATGTTCTTTCCTAGTACGATTGATACTGTCGTGGAAACTCGGTTGCCGATCGAAAAGACGGTATTGTTGGCCTCCTCGAATAATTCTTTTTTCCAGCGACTTCCGCTTGGGATGGATTTTAATTTTTTGCGATACGGTTTAGAAAAAGAAAACTTCAATAAGCCTCCTCAGCCGCTTGCGGTCTTGTATGAAGGTGAATTTGATTCGTTTTATGCGAATCGGGTGGACCCGGGAATGGAAGCTGGCCTGCAGCAATTGGGCTTGAGCTTTAAACCCAAAAGTGATCGCACTAGTATGTTGGTGGTGGCAGATGGAGACATGGCACGAAACGACTATGATCAGCGCAACCAACGAGTGATCCCATTGGGGTATAATCGGAATGAAATGGATGGGAATGGCTTTCTCTTTTCTAACAAGGATTTCCTGATTAATGCGATAGAATACTTATCGGACGATCGAGGCTTGATTGAGGCGCGCAGTAAGGATGTGAAATTGAGGTTGCTAGATGGTGCAGCGGCAAGACAACAGGCTGGCTTTTGGCAGTTCTTCAATATCGGCCTCCCGCTGCTATTTCTACTGGTCTTCGGTTTATTCTACAATTGGTTACGCAAACGTCGATATGCGCAGGATATAAATGCAAGTGGGAATGAAGAATAAGCGATCATTGATTTTATTAGGCCTGTTAGTAGTATTGGGAGGTTTCACCCTTTATTACTTAACTCAGGATAGCAGTAGAGGGACGACCCTGAGTCTTGAGGAGCGCAATTTTGCCGTGGAAGATACTGCTGCCGTTTATAAGATCTTCATGGCAGATCGGTTTAACCATCAAACGACCTTGGAACGAAAAGGGAAAGGATGGATTTATGATGGAAAACATCCCGTGAACCCCAATGTCATGGATAACTTGATGGATGCCGTAAAGCGTGTCCAGATGCAGTTTAAACCCCCCAATGCTTCTATCAAAAACTTGATTAAGAGCCTGGCTACCGAAGGCATTAAGGTAGAAATCTATGATCGCCAGGATCAATTGCTAAAGGCCTATTATGTAGGCGGTTCCACACCAGATGAGCGAGGGACCTACATGATGATCGAGGGAGCTGAACAACCCTACGTAACCAGTATTCCTGGTTTTACCGGGAATATCCGCTTTCGTTATAACCTATTGGGGGATGATTGGCGCGACAAAGCGGTGTTCAATGTCCCAGCGGATCAGATTCAATCCATCAGTATCAATTATCCTTTACAACGCAGTGAAAGTTTTACGGTTAGCCGAGAAGGAGAAGGCTATCAAGTCAAGCCCTTCTACGCCTTAAGCAAGCCAATCAATGCTGCTCCTAATCCAGGAAAAATACAGACCTTTTTCTATCACTTTGAGCGGATTTTGGCAGAGTCTTTTATCAATGAGCACCCTAAAAAGGATTCTATCCTTCAGCAAATTCCTTTTTGCGAAATCCAATTGATTACCACAAGGGGAGATAGCACTGCCGTAGCCCTGCATCCACGCTACTTCCAAACTGCACCCTCGGGGCCTGAGGCTTCGCAACGCATTGTGGAGCGGTATTATGCGAATGTGAATCAGGAAGATTTTATGTTGGTGCAAAATGAGGTTTTTAAGAAGATCTTCTGGGGATATGCGTTCTTTTTTGAGTAATTTTGTCCTAGTGGCTTAAGTCCGAAGCAATCAATTAAGACTTAAGCCACTAGTAGGCTCATATACTATACCACCCAAAAAACGATTCTATTTCTATGCGATCCATCACCTGCTTCTTCCTTGGATTTGCCGGTCTCTTCCTACTCACTAGTCTTGCACCCCCCAAATGGGGCTTCTTTGGCCATCGGCGCATTAATAGAATGGCTGTTTTTACCTTGCCCCCGGCTTTGATCCCACTGTATAAGAAAAACCTGGAGTACATTACAGAGCATGCCGTTGATCCGGATAAGCGCCGATATGCTACTAGGCATGAGGCCGTACGGCATTATATTGATATTGATCATTGGGATACCTATCCCTTCAAGAAAGTACCTAGAGATTGGACGCAGGCTTTAATGAAATATACTTCTCTGCATTTGGTCAATACCCTTGGAGATACGATGGTGTTAACCCCGGATCCGCTCCCTGGTAAAGGACAGAGTGAAAACTACATGAGTTTGCGGCAGCCTGATGGTTCACTTGCTTGGTCGATATCAAAGAGCCATTATCGGAAGTTCTTTCAATCCAATATCCTCCAGCAATACTATGAAGATGAATGGTTAATTCCTTGCGATAGCTTTAGGGTTTTATTGGACCAATATGGTTCCAGTTTGGACTGTCAATCTGTGTTTGCTCAGGATCATTTTTCTGAATATGGGATCTTACCCTTTCACCTAGTTGTGATGCAAAATCGCTTGACTACTGCTTTTCGTCAGAAAAATGTCAATGCCATTCTTCGACTGTCAGCAGAGATGGGCCATTATATTGGCGATGCGCATGTACCACTACACACGACGGAGAATTATAACGGTCAACTGACGAATCAGCTCGGAATTCATGCCTTTTGGGAGAGTCGATTGCCGGAGCTCTTTGCCGATGATACATATGATTTCTTTGTAGGAAAAGCGGAATATATTGAAGATCCGAAATCTTACTTTTGGGATATTGTACTCGATAGTCATATCCTACTGGATAGTGTATTGGCTATCGAAAAAGACCTAAGTATAAATTTCCCTCCAGACCAGCAATTTTGTTTTGAAGAAAGGCTGGATGCTACCATTCGAACACAGTGCCCAGAATATTGCTCGGCCTACCATAATCGCATGGATGGTATGGTAGAACAGCGGATGAGAGATGCCATTCGAGCGATCGGGAGTTCCTGGTTTACGGCTTGGGTGGATGCAGGGCAACCTGCTTTTCGATTGATGCGAGCTTCAAAGCCATCGACCAGGGAATTGAAGGAGCGGGAAGAATTGGAAAAGGAATTCCGGAACGGGAAGAGTAAGGGGCGGAAACACGAATAAACGGCTTTATCCTTCCTGCCAATTACCATTCGAAACGATCCAGCTGCCATCCAGAGCTAGTCTGTCGCTGTCTTTCTATATGAACAGGTATCGTTAATGGCGAGTTTTAGGGTATTCTTTCACCAGATACCCAAACATGACTGCTACTAATAAAACGACCCTGAAGCTCAGACATGGTAAACTTACCATTGCAGAAGACCGCGCAAAGTGTCAAACTGCTACAGAGAAAAGCCAATCACCCCGGACGCTACGTATACTTTCAATCGATGGGGGAGGCATAAAGGGAATTGTTCCTGCCACGATCTTAGTATATCTAGAGGAACGACTCCAGGAATTCAGTGGCGATACCGATCTGAGAATTGCAGATTGCTTTGACTGGGTGGCGGGAAGTAGTACGGGCGGTATATTGGCTTGTTTTTACCTACTGCCAGATCCGAGCCGACCAGGCCGCCCGAAGTTGTCTGCTAAAGAAGCCCTAGAACGCTACCTACAACAAGGCCAGGGAGCCTTCCAACGCACCTATTTACAACAAGCAAGAAACAAGTTGGGCATTGCACGAGAGGAATACAGCCACAGGATGCTGGAACGCCAACTAAAGCGAACTATAGGCAAGGAGGTTAAACTGTCAGATTTAGTCCGACCTTGCACCATTCCTGCCTATAATGCATTGGAGAAAAAACCGATCTTCTTCAACAGCCAAGCACCTGAATCCTTTGGAGAACTTAAGGCTTGGCAGGTTGCTAAAGCTACCTCTTCGGCACCAGGCTTTTTTCGATCCACTTACTTGAAAGACGCCAACGGCCAACCGCTCTTACTTCAGGATGCTAGCCTTTGGACTACGGATCCTTCTCTTTGTGCCTACTGGGAAGCTCGTAAGACCATTTGTCAGACCGAAGCGGCAAATTATGAACGTCAAACTTTCCTATTGTCTTTAGGTACGGGGAAAATGAGTAGACGTTATTTAGTCCAAGAACTACGAAAGCAGAAGGAGCGAGGACAGGTAGCTTTTAACCAGATGATGGCAAGGCAATCCTGTTCTTCCCAGCAACGCTTGCGAGAGATCTTTTCTCGCTACGAGCCCAATGGAAGTTATTGCCGCCTAGACCCTGCCTTGACCGACGCAACCTCTGCTATGGATAATGTGGCATCGGAGAACTTAAACGCCTTATACGAGCTAAGTTTGGCCTATGTCGAAGCAGAAAAACCAAGATTAGACAAAATGGCTAAAAGACTAGTAGAGATGTACAAGATTGGCTAGGCGGCAGACAAAACTGCCTTGCTGCCCTTGCCCGTTTCTTGTTATTTTTGAGAGAAAGTCTTCCTCATGCTCAATTGGAAATAAGATGAAACGATTCTGCCTATCTTTTTTGTTGATACTTTTAGCCTTCAGCAGCTTTGCTCAACATCCTTTAGAGGATGGTATGTCCTGGACGGAGGTCTTGTCGACTTTGGGCTATGGATCGTTTCGAAATGGATGGCAAATTGGGTATGAATTTTATATTCAAGGAGATTCATTGAAGGATGATATTGCGTACAAGAAGTTGTATGCAAATGGATTAAGTAGTTGGAGCTCCGGCCGTAGTGAATGGTGGGAAGAGTATACATATTTTTACACAGATACTTTGATTGAATACGGTCTTCTTGGCCTGGTGCGGATGGCCTTTCCGACCCGATTAGTGTTCTTGCGTACAAATGCATTGTCAAATGAACACCGATATCATCAAATTATCAACAATTTTAGTACCTCTGAGGAAGTGATTTTACATGAGTTTGATATAGAATTGGGGGATACCTTACATTTCAAAGAGGATGCCAAAGTGGTACAGCTTGTAGATTCGATAGAGGTAGCCGATGGGAAGATAGTTCGAAGATACTGGTTTAATACTCAACAAGGAGACCCCACTTATGACTATTGGCTTGAAGGTATCGGTAGCATTTATGGATTGTTCGGCGCTTACACAACGGATATCACTCTGCTGACAAATATGCCATTTGGATTACCAAGGATTACCCTTTATTGTTTTGAATCAACAAACCTTAGTTTTCCAAAATCGTCAAACAATTATCTCAGAGAAACTTGCCTTCGGGATGTCTCTACTTATTTTGATTCCCTGAATGCTCCCCGCATATTGATCAATGAAGAGAGACGAAGAGAGCGGGAAGAGCAACAAGAAGAAGAAATGGAGGAGGAGGAGAACTTTACTTCTTTGCAGGAAGTCCTAGATACAATTGACATCTTGTTATATCCCAACTTCCTAAGGCGACAGGATCAAACGGACCAACTACGGTTTCGATTTTCAGTAGATCTAAGCCCGGAGCAGATAAATCAAGTTATTGCAGGTATCCAGTTGTACGATTCAGCTGGCCAATACTATGGCAAATTAGCAGATCAAGAATGGGCCTTTCTTCAGTTGGACGATGCCTTTTTTATGCATAAGGCGGGACCAGGGTATTACTTCGTGGTTTTTGAATTGACAAATGGCAGGCAGATTAGTAAGCCTTTGATCCTGCAGTGAATCCGCTAAATTAATGGTTTGGGGTATCACCTTACGGAACAAAGATCTTATCTTTAGCTAGATCAAGTACCGTGGAACAAAAGCTTTTTATCAAAAGCCAATGCAAAATATCCGAAGTTTTCCTAAGGCATAGCTACGTAAAACTTCGGATATATGCCGCGCTGCTTTTAAGTTATTTTTGTTCCACGGTATCAAGTCTTGATCATGCTTTTTTACTTAAAAATGCGTAATTATGAAATCGACTCTAATTATTCTTTCTCTTGTCTTCCTTTTTGGAGTACCCCAAACGGAGGAAAATTCCCCTAATCATTTAGAACGGCCCATCCATTTTAAAGGCGATGTGGATATCGCTAATACCCAAAAAGAGATCGTTGTTCAACTCTCCAATATTGCCGAAGTTTATGGAGGTCCTGTTCATATGCCTTATGATTACAAAAGTGATCGGATTTTTGTCTTGCAACAGATGCCGAATCAAAAGAAATTTGCAAGAAATGCGAGGATGGAAGATATCCAACTCACTTATTTTCGAAATGTTTTGGAAATCCGAGAAGGCAATAAGCCGCTTTTTACTTTTGGCTTAGGCAATGACGTACTTCATCCTGATGCACAACAGAGACTGGAAACAATCACGCGAAGCGATGCAAAAGTGGAACCTTATTTAGGTATAGGTTTGGCGATGATGCCGAAGAGGATTCCAGATTTCGGGACTTTTATGGAAGCACATTCGATTAGTATTTATCAAAATGAAAATTCTGCTGGAGGAGTAGACTGTTCTCAAAGCATTGAATATTCAGGTGGTGGTCATGGTGCCATGGCTAGTAGTGTAAACGAAAACACGGTCTACTGCCTGGAAGAATTTAATGCTTGTTCCTCTAAGGTGGAAGCGAGGTGTTGCACTTTTGCTACTACACCGGGGGCAGCCGAATAATTGTTTACTCTACAAAACCAAGAAGCCCTTCTAGCATTAATGCAGCTAGAAGGGCTTCTCTGTTCATGTCCGTAACTAAGACTACCGCTCCTCACTAATAATTCCCACTCCATTGTCCATTAGCATCTTATTGATGGACCTAATTTCTCCCGTCAGCTCATCCATTTTCATCTGATGTGGCTTCAGCTTGGTCTTTAGATCTGCTAGGCGCTCATAAATACCGGCGTTTGGCCGATCGTCTAAGCCGTTTACGACCGAATATAGGTAAGCGATCTGATCATCTAGCATAGGTGGATAATTGATCGGATCTTGTCCGCTTTCACTGGCCGTTTGAATCAATTCGTTTTCCAAGTCGGTAAGCGCACCTAGGATAGGTTTGCTTTCCGCATTGAATTTCTCCTTGATCTCTTCGGATAATTTGCGGTTTCCAATGGCTTTCAGTTGTTTCCGCATAGATCGTATTTTTCCAATCAAATTATGACAGTCAGTCAATAGCTGTTTCGCTTGTTTGGCTGCCTCAAACTGGGCTTTTAAGTCTTCCTCTGTTTGGGACCATCTCGGATCAATGACCAAAGGAAGGCTTTGTGTTTCGCTCGTAGAACCTACGGTGAGGGTAACCTGATGTTCCCCTGGGGCAGCATTTATTCCACTCACATTGGCTAAAGAGAAGCGCGCGCCTTTTTGAACTTTTGGCGCATCATACTTTCTATTCCATACTAGGCGATTTAAACCTTTCTTAGGTCGAAGTTTCGTTTCTCCTTTACCAGGACTAGTAGAAAAAAGATGGCTAGTGCCATAGCGAGCATCCTGTACCTTTATGCTGATCTTTGCCGTTGAATCGTAGTTCTCATTGAGATAATAGTAGATCTGAGTTCCGCGGGGAGCTGGAGTTGGACTCCCGCTACCTCGGGTACCCCGCATCTGTGAGCGATAGGAAGTTGAGATCGAGAAGAGGTGTTGCTGTTTGTTCCAGACCTTTGCCGTCAACTCCCGTAAGGGGGACATGTCATCCATAATCCAAAAGGCACGGCCCTGGGTAGCAAGCACCAAGTCATTGTCTTTAATTAGCATATCCGTGATGGGGGTGACGGGGAGGTTGAGTTGGAAACTATTCCAGTTTTTTCCCTCATCCATTGAGATATACATGCCGAATTCTGTCCCGGCAAACAACAAACCTTTTCTTTTCGGGTCTTCGCGTACCACACGTACAAAGTGGTCTTCGGCTATCCCGTTGGTAATCTTTGACCAAGATTTACCGTAGTCATTGGTTAGGTAGATATACGGACGGAAATCGCTTTCTCGGTATTTATAGGCTGCGATGATGGCTCTCCCAGGCGTATGCGCAGAAAGGTCTATGCTATTGATAGTAGCTTCTTTAGGAAAGCCCTTAGGAGTAATCTCTTCCCAGTTCCCACCATCATCTTTACTGATATGCAGACGGCCATCGTCCGTGCCCGCCCAAAGTTCCCCTGCCTTATGCGGAGACTCTTCGAAGGCAAAAATGGTGGTATACAATTCTACACCAGTATGATCGTGTTGAATAGGCCCTCCAGGGATATCGTGGTAAGCGTCTTTATTGGTGGTGAGATCGGGGCTAATGACCTCCCAATTCATGCCTCCATCCTTGGTACGCAGTACATTTTGTGCGCAGTGATACACAACTTGATTGTTGTGCGGGGAGATACGGATGGGCGCATTCCATTGGAAGCGATATTTGATATTACGGGGGGCAGTCCCATCATGCATTTGAGGATAAGCTACTATTCCTTTTTGATGGCCTTTATCTAATTCTTTACGCGTAATTACACCAATATAAGTGCCCGCATAAATGAGATTTGGGTTATCCGGATCAACGGCGATATGTCCACTTTCTCCACCGCCAACCGAATACCAGTCCTCGTATGGCGTTAGGCCGCCCTGAGTCCTACTCGCAACAGACATGGTACTATTATCCTGTTGCGCTCCATATACTCGGTAAGGGAATTGATTGTCCACGGAGACTCGATAAAATTCGGAAGTAGGCTGATTGTTTTGAGTAGTCCAGGTTCGCCCGCCGTTAAAGCTAACACAAGCACCTCCGTCATTGCCTTGTATGATCACATTCGGGTGATCCGGGTTGATCCAAAGATCATGGGTATCACCATGCGGTACGGAGATGCGTTCGAAAGTTTTACCGCCATCGATTGATTTATGAAAGCTAACATTCAGGGCATAGATAGTATTTTCATCTTTTGGGTCGGCAAAAATTCTAGAATAGTACCAGGCCCGCTGTCTTAAGTCATGAGACCTATTCACTCGTTTCCAAGAAATTCCCCCATCATCAGATCGATAGATCCCTCCTTTTGTTTCTTCCTTAGCTTCCTGTTGAATCCAGATGCGCTTTGGATTTGCGGGGGAAATCGTGATTCCTACGCGCCCGACCAAACCATCAGGCAAATCTTTGGTCAATTTGTTCCAGGTGTTGCCACCGTCAGTAGTTTTCCAGACACCACCTTCTTCACTCCCATCTATCATCGTCCAAGGTTTGCGCTCGGCTGTCCACATACCTGCGTACAAGATTCTAGGATTAGATGGATCCATGTCAATATCGATAGCTCCGGTTTTGTCACTGACAAAAAGTACCTTTTCCCAATTCTCTCCACCATCCATCGTGCGGTAAATACCTCTTTCAGGACTGGGACCAAAAATGTTTCCTAAAACAGCTGCATAAGCTTGGTCAGGATGATCGGGGTGAACCGCGATTTCGCTGATCTGGCCGGCTTTGGGCAGACCGATATGTTTCCAGCTGAGCCCTCCGTTATCTGAGCGATACATACCCACCCCAGGAGAAACATTTCCTCTGGGGTCAGCAGAACCCGTACCAACGTAGACTACATTATGATCGGAGGGAGCTACCGCGATGGCTCCGATGGATCCCGCCTTGAAGTATTTATCACTGATATTACGCCAGTTTAGGCCCCCATCCGTGGTTTTCCATACGCCGCCGCCGGTGGAACCCATATAGAAAGTAAACATTTCTCCCGGCACTCCTTCAACTGCGGTGACTCGTCCACCTCGATGTGGACCGATGTTGCGGTACTTTAGACCGCTCAGTTGTGCTTCCTTTACGGATTGCGCTGCGGTTGGGGTGAGGGGGAATAGTAGGGTGAGTGTGGCAAGGAGACTGATCCAAATACCACTGCGTGTATTTTTATGCATGTGAACGATTTTGCTGGAAAATACAAAGACTTTGGATTTCTCACGTAATATTTATGCCCCTGTCAGCCAAATGACGTGTATTCTCTGTTCTAAACAGAAAACGGAATGAGTGCCTGGGGAGAATCTCGCCCCTCATCAACCAACGAACTAGCTATTTGTTAGCCATGGCTGGTCTAGGTCTATCCAGTTGATTCAAAAAGTCTCGGGGAGACTGGCCGGTAAATTTTTTAAAGGCTCTATTAAAAGTCGCTTTGGAGTTAAAGCCACAATCGTAGGCAATGCTAGTCAAGGTTAACTGTTGGTGTTCCCCGGCGCGTAACTTCTCCTTGATGGCTTCTACGCGATGAGAGTTGATAAAGTCATTAAAGTTCATCCCAAAACCATTGTTAATGCTCTTGGACAGTACGGAAGTATTGGTGCGTAATTGGGTGGCGAGATCCTGTAAACTAAGCCCTGGGTCCAAAAAGGCGCCTTCCTTCATCAGAGCACTCAATTTTTCTTTCCACTCCTCTAAATGTGGGATCTCTTCTACCTCCTTGGGGATCGCCCCTTTGGGGGTGTTGACGGTGGGTGGGGGAGGAGGAATAAAGTTTAAGTTGGTCGGTAATTGCTTAGTGCCCATATAACCCGCAATACTGATCAAATAGATGAAGATTACAACAGCGAAGTAAGAAAACCAGTATTGTGCATAATTCATGTCTATGAAGTATTTATCCACTAAGTCATAGACAAATCCGAAACCAATCAAAGCAATGGATGCATACAAGATGTTTCGTAACCAGCTAAATTTGATTTCTTCCGTATTACTGAAGTTTTCGTTGATGTATTTTCGATAATTCTTATAGATGGCAATTGTTAAGGCTAGGTAAATGAACATAGAAATGTACCCTAGATCATGGAACAGGCCTGCCATATGATTTTGGTAATACTTGGCCATATTGCCTTGCGTGCCGAAGTGTAGCGGAAGCTCCTTCCCCTGTAGCTGATGACCGATTAGTACCTCTGATACATACATGAAAGTGAAGACCAAAATCATGCTAAGGCCAGGAAGAAAATGTAGCCAATGTTTGCGTTCTAGTTTGAACTTTTGATTGGATATTGATAGAAAATAAAAGTAGATGATAGGACCAAAAAGTAGCGTGTTATGAAAGGGGAAATAAAACATGAAGGTCGAATGGCCGTCATGACTATCATACCAGCCGCCGAAGCCTAACATGTATTGGGAAATATGGAGACATAACAACAAAAGCAAGGTAGCTAGCAGCTTATCCGCCAGGCTACTCTCTTCGATGCCTCGTTTCAACAACAAAAAGAAGAATACCATTCCATGTAGAAATCCCAACAATAGAAGGCTGCTCTCCTGTCCAAATTCAAAATACATAACCAGCGGGTTTGATGCAAAAAAAGGGAATATGATAAGCTTCTCCCAATTAATATACGATATAAGCCGGATTATGGACTTTTTCGGCCGAACACATTGTTGTGCGTTTCCCTTTTGTCCAGCACCCAAAAAGGCCGGCGAAAGCCGGCCTACGATGGATAATATGGGATACTATCTTGGTTAGTTGGGAAGAAAAAATAGAAAACAAATTAACTATGAAAAGTTCGATGATATAAGTTGGTTTCCTCCCTTGGTTGAGTTGGTTGTACTTGGTTTTAGTTGGGAATTGGTTTTCTCTGCTATTTGATTTTAGTTCGCTTCTATCGTGATTTTAATCAACTCACTCACGGCAGGATAAGCAAAACCATCGTTTACTAGGACTACCGAGCCACCTTCCGCAGGACCAGAATTTCCACCACCTCTGATCGGCTGG
>JAHQWA010000486.1 GCA_019634045.1 Saprospiraceae bacterium | reverse complement strand
TATGAAAGGAATAATTCTGGCAGGAGGCCTAGGCACCCGCCTATACCCCCTAACCCTGGCTGTCAGTAAACAATTAATGCCAGTTTACGACAAGCCCATGATCTATTATCCGCTCTCTACCTTAATGTCAGCTGGCATTCGTGATATCCTGATTATTAGTACCCCTAAGGACCTACCCAACTTCGAAAAACTATTGGGAGATGGGAGTGATATCGGCTGTTCTTTTTCTTACATTCCACAATATGAACCCAATGGCCTAGCACAGGCCTTTGTATTAGGCGAATCCTTTATTAATGGGGATGCTTGTGCATTAGTGCTGGGGGATAATATTTTCTATGGTGCTGGATTGGAAGATTTACTTCAGGCTTCCACCGAACCGGAAGGGGGAGTGGTCTTTGCCTATTGGGTAGCCGATCCTGAAAGGTATGGAGTAGTAGAGTTTGATGACACCTTTAATGCATTATCCATTGAAGAAAAACCAAGCAAACCGAAGTCTAATTATGCTGTACCAGGCTTATATTTCTACGATAACACGGTAGTTGATGTCGCCAAAAACCTTAAGCCTAGTGCTAGAGGTGAATACGAAATAACCGATGTTAATAAGCACTATCTAGCCGCTAAGAAGTTAAAGGTGGGGGTACTGGGGCGAGGAGTTGCCTGGTTGGATACGGGTACGCATAAGTCATTGATGCAAGCCGGGCAGTTTATAGAGGTGATTGAAGATCGTCAAGGCTTGAAGATTGGTTGCATTGAAGAGATAGCCTATGAGCGTGGCTTCATTGATGCTGAACAATTAGAACGTCTAGGACATAAGTACCTGAAGAGTGGGTATGGTGAATATTTGCTCAACTTATTGAAGAAAAACTGACCTAGTCCTACGACAAGAAAAAGGATGCGAATTTCGAGTGTCTGGGATTCGCATCCTTTCAAAAAGCATAAAAATCTTCGTTTTTTGAAAAGAAAATTGGCAATCACGGACCGGAGTATTATAGTCTTTTCCGAAGGTTTACATCCGTAGAATATTTTGTCATACTTCTTTTTCGCGAGGAAATATTAAGGTTTCTCCTATCCTTCACTTTGTATTGACCTATGTAATACCTTGAATATCTGTCCATTTTGTGCAAAAATAGCTAGGCACAGCATCTAATTCAGAACAAACAATTGCTTTACTTGTTTCAATGATAGTTTTACTATCTAAAAGTAATCTGGATCAATGAATACAAGTATCACAGCTAAGACAGGTTGGACACCCATTCAACGGTTTTTCAGAATGTTGAGTCTCGACAGAAAGGACATTACATATATTTATGTTTATGCCATTTTTGCTGGACTGATTACCCTTTCTCTACCATTGGGTATCCAGGCGATTATTAGTTTAATCGCAGGGGGCACCATTTCTACTTCGCTTATTATTTTAATCATCATTGTTACTATTGGAACGGCCCTCACGGGAATTCTGAAAGTAATGCAGTTGGTGGTGACAGAGACTTTACAGCGTCGTATTTTTGCTCGCTCGGCTATGGAATTTGCTTTCCGTATTCCAAGATTGAGCTTAGAGGGAACGCTGAAGGAATACCCTCCTGAATTGGTAAACCGATTCTTTGATACTTTAACTTTGCAGAAAGGAGTCCCCAAGATATTGGTCGACTTTTCAACAGCTATTTTACAGATCCTATTCGGATTACTGCTCATCTCATTCTATCATCCTTTTTTCGTGTTTTTCAGTCTTATACTGATCACCCTGGTGGTGGTGATTGTTAGATTGACCGGACCGGGTGGTTTAAAGACTAGCCTGGAAGAGAGTAAGTATAAGTATAAGGTGGCTCATTGGTTGGAAGAGATTGCCCGAACTATGACAACATTTAAGTTGGCGGGAGGGAGTGATCTTTCTATCCAGAATACAGATAAACTCGTATCTGGGTATCTGGATACCCGTAAAAAGCACTTCAGTATTCTATTGGTCCAGTACGGAAATATTGTAGCATTTAAGACCATTGTCACCGGCGCACTGTTGCTTCTGGGAAGCTACTTGGTGGTAGAAAACCGGATCAATATCGGTCAATTTGTCGCTGCGGAGATCGTCGTAATCTTGATTCTTAATTCTGTGGAGAAACTAATCTTGTCCATGGAAACGATCTATGATGTGCTAACGGCTGTGGAGAAAATCGGTGCTGTTACAGATCTCCCGTTGGAGGAGTCTACCGGAACAGCTTTTGATCAGATTGATACTGGGGAGGGCATGGAGGTTAAAATCGACCGATTAAACTTTCAATTTCCCGACGCGGAGAAGCGAACCATTAAAGATTTATCTCTTCACGTCAAATCGGGCGAAAAGATTTGTATAGTTGGTTATAACCGATCTGGAAAGTCCACCTTGATCAAGATTCTGAGTGGTTTTTATACCAGTTTCCAAGGGATGGTCAACTTTAATGGGTTTCCGATGCGAAGTCTCGCTATAGCGGACTTAAGGAAACACATTGGGGATCACAGCCCTGAAGAAGATATTTTCGAGGGTACTTTTATTGAAAATATTTGTTTAGGGCATGAGTCAATTGGCATGCAAGATGTGGTGAAAGCCTGTGAGCGAGTTGGGTTAGCAGAATACATTGAGCAGTTACCGTTAGGGTATCAAACCACTTTGATACCGGGAGGAGGGAATGTACCGCGAAGTATCCGTGCCAAAGTTATTCTTGCTAGAGGAATCGTGAAGCAACCCCGCCTACTGGTAATGGAAGAGTTTTTTACCCACTTACCACAAGCAGATCGAGAAAGAATCTCCAAGACATTGACTGATTCAGAAAGTAATTGGACGATGATTGCTGTGACTAATGATCCCATCTTAGCGAGTAAATGTGATAGAACGCTCATCATGAAGAATGGTAAGATTATCGAAGAGGGCATTTTTGAGGACATTAAAGAAAGCGAACATTTTTCTAAGGTCTTTAAAACAACTCGCAATTTCCCTCGGAAGAGATAGCAGTCTCTTCGTAAAACATTTTACACCCAGGTTAAGCCATAGATCATGTTAAATATATCATCTAATAGTATCCAGGATAAGATTGCTACGGAGAAATTGGGCTCTTTCAATAATTTAAGCCTTTCTCCTGCCAACCAGATGTTTACGCGTTGGTTATGGGGAACCATGTTGCTCCTTGTTATCCTTTGTTTCTTGCCCTGGACACAGAATATCCAGTCTAAGGGTACTGTAACTACCTTAAACCCCGATCATCGCCCGCAAACGATCCATTCTACGATTGCTGGCCGGGTAGAAAAATGGTATGTACAGGAAGGACAATTGGTACAAAAAGGAGATACAATTTTGTATCTATCGGAAATTAAGGCAGAATACTTTGATAGCGATTTAGTAGATCGAACCAATCAACAGGTTAGGGCGAAGGAAGGCGCGGTAGTGGCCTATGGTAATAAGGCTAAGGCATTAAATGAACAGATGGATGCTATGCGAGAGGAGTTGGTGCTCAAAAGAGCCCAGTTGAAGAATAAAATTACCCAAGGTCAGCTCAAGATTACTTCAGATAGCATCAAGGCGATCCAAGCAGACATTGATTATCAAATTGCTGTCCGGCAGTTTGAACGAGTAGATACGCTATACAAGCAAGGAATCAAATCGCTTACCGATTATGAGGATAAACGTTTAAAGGTTCAAGAGACACAGGCCAAACAGGTGGCTGCAGTGAATAAGCTGGCCACGAGTAGTAATGAAATGATGAATGCCAAAATCCAACTCGATCAAGTTGATTTTGAATACGGGCAGAAGCTAGCCAAAACTACTTCAGATCGCTTCAGTACCTTGTCTCAACAATTTGATACGGAAGCGAATGTGAATAAACTTAGAATTGCTTCTTCCAATTACGAAAGGCGACAAGATTTCTATTATATCACCGCCCCACAAGATGCTTACATAACCAAGGCCATCGTCAATGGTATTGGCGAGACGGTTAAAGAGGGCGAGGCTGTGGTGAGTATCATGCCAGCAGAGTTCAATCTGGCAGTCGAAATGTTTGTCACTCCAATGGATTTGCCATTGCTACAATTAGGTGAAACGGTACGTATTCAATTTGATGGTTGGCCAGCTATTGTTTTTGCCGGTTGGCCAGATGTATCCTTTGGAACTTTCACGGGGGAAGTGGTTGCGATAGATAATATGATCACCACAAAAGATAGCAAGTATCGGGTTTTAGTAGCACCCGATGACTCTGCGAAAGAATGGCCAAATGCGCTTCGACCGGGTTCAGGTGCTTGGGCGATTACCCTGCTCAATGATGTTCCGATTTGGTATGAAGTATGGCGCCAACTGAATGGCTTCCCTCCTGATTTTTATGAAGAAGATCCGGACAAATTACCTAAGATGAAAGCCCCCCTAAAGTCTGTGAAATGATGAATCGGATGCTATTATTAAGCTGGGTATTTTTGTTACTCAGCCTGGACGGCCTATGGGCACAATCCAATGAGGGAGATATTCTTCTTAGCCAGGAAGCCTATTTTGATTGGATTGTCCGTCATCACCCCTTTGCCATGCAAGCGGACCTGATCCGGGAAGAAGCAGAAGCCGTCATGCAAAAAGCCAGGGGTGGGTTTGATCCGAAATTGGAAGGAGATTGGGATCAGAAATTCTTTGATGGAAAGTCCTACTATAATTTGGCACAAGGCGGATTGAAAATCCCTACTTGGTATGGCTTGGAAGTGAAGGGAGAGTACGCATGGTCAGATGGTGTTTTTCTCAATCCAGAACGCAACTTACCGGCTATTGGACAAGCTTCTTTTGGTGTAAGTGCCAATGTTCTTCAAGGCTTGGTCATCGATAAACGACGTGCGGACCTGCAAAAGGCGCGGATTTTTCAACAGGCTTCAGAAGTGGAGCGACGACAAGTGTTGAATGACCTTCTCATGAAAGCGGGTGATACTTATTGGGCTTGGACTCTCATCTACAATGAATTGCTGGTATACGAACAAGCCTATCAATTTTCCCAAGAACGTTTTGAGGGTATACGAGAAAGCTTCATCCAGGGAGATAAGGCTGCCGTGGATACCTTGGAAAGTTGGATTCAGGTGCAAAACTGGGAGAATCAACTGGCCGAAGCTAATCTCAAATACCAAAAGGCGAGTCTAGCGCTATCCAATTTCCTTTGGTTGAATAAAGAGGTGCCACTCGAAGTGAATGAACGTGTACAGCCACCGCGCTTGGCGGATCTCACGGTACTACTGCCGAGTCGAGAGGCCTTGCGTGTAAACTTGGAAAACCTGGACAATACACAGCCAGCTTTACAGCTGTATCAATACAAATTAGCTAGCCTCGAAGTGGATCGACGGCTTAAGCAAGATAAATTGAAGCCCGTGCTCCAGCTGGATTATTACCTCCTGGGCAATGGCTTTGACTTCGTAGCGGATGAGAATGGGAATGGTAATGGGGTCGGTCTTGGTGATATTTTCGGTGAAAACTACAAAGTAGGTGCTACTTTCCGGTTCCCGCTATTCCTACGCAAGGAACGTGGGGATTTAGAATTGGCTCGTCTAAAAATTAAAGATAACAGTCTACAATTGCAGCAAAAGCAATTGGAATGGGGGAATAAAGTGGAATCTTACTTTGTGGAGCTGGAAAATATGTCTGGCCAGATCGATCGACTGGATAGTATGGTGGATAATTACGAGGAACTATTAAATGTAGAAACGATAAAATTCGATATCGGAGAAAGTTCCTTGTTTCTATTGAACAGTCGGCAGCAAAAACTCTTAGAGGCTCAACTAAAGTTGGCGAAAGTGAGATCTCGCTGGCATAAGGCGAGGATGGGCTTGGATTGGTCAAGTGGGACGATTGGGCAATGATTATTCTACCCTAATTTTGATTTCGATATTCGCGCGGAGCCACACCAGTAGTTTTTTTAAACATGCGGCTGAAATGTGGTGGGTGTTTAAATCCAAGTTCATAGGCAACCTCCGCAATGGACTTGTCTGGGTCGAAGATTTTTTCTTTGGCTACCTCGATGATCTTGATTTGGATATATTCCTGCGCACTTTTCCCGGTTTCCTTTTTCACTAAATCACCAAAATAATTGGGCGATAGATGCTGTTCTCCTGCAAAATAAGCAACCGAAGGGGTTCCGAATTCCTTGGCTTTTCCCGTCTTTAGATAGGCATGCAAAGAAGCTTCAAATTTTTCAATGATACTCAAGTTGACCGTGTCACGAGTGATAAATTGCCGGTCGTAAAAACGGGTACAATAATCCAGGAAAAGCGTGATGTTTGATACGATGATTTGCTTGCTGTGTTTATCTATACCTTGAGAAAGCTCGTAGCGAATCTTATCAAAACAGTCTAGGACAATTTGCCGCTCCCGCAAGGAAAGATGGAGGGCCTCATGCAATTCGTAGGAAAAGAAGGAGTGTTTACTTATACCACTTCCCAGTGTAGTTCTCTGTAGCAAGTCGGGGTGAAACAAGAGCGCATGGCCGGCTGGTTGTGAGCTGGTATCGAGATGTGCTATGTTCACGATTTGTCCAGGGCCGATAAAAACCAATGTGCCATCTTGATAATCATATTGCTCTCGACCATATCTTAATTCACAAGATTGTCCCTCCTTTAGGAAAATGGCGTAAAAATGATAGCGCACAGCTTCCGTCTTTTTCTGGACGACCCAATTCCCTTCCGATAGATCCAGTACGGTGACTAGTGGATGTAAGGCAGATAGGCTAATACCTGCACAGTAGTCATTGACGCTTACCAAATCCTTTATCGCGCTCATATTGAATTGCTTTGACTCTAAAGTAGCAAGAGAAAGCGGTAGAAATCAAATGTTTTTGAACGATCTGTAAAAAGGGTAGGAATACCTGTAATATTGGTAAGTCGACCAAGATGAATATTTCGTATTTTTAGAATTGGAGGTTTAGTACTAAACCGCTACCGAAGAAATATTCCTTAAAAATAAAACTACTTCTATCAGATATGGCAACCTTTAATCTTCTCATTAACGGACAGAAGCAACAAGTAGATGTGGATCCAAGTACACCTGTACTTTGGGTTTTAAGAGATCATTTAGATTTAGTCGGCACAAAATATGGCTGTGGTATAGCGCAATGCGGAGCCTGCACTATTCATTTGAATGGAGTAGCCACACGTTCCTGTGTGATGCCCGTTTCTCAGGTAGGTGATCAACCGATTACCACCATTGAGGGCTTATCAGAAAAAGGAAATCATCCCGTGCAAAAAGCGTGGCTAGAACATGATGTACCGCAGTGTGGCTACTGTCAGGCTGGGCAAATCATGAGTGCAGCGGCCCTGTTAAAAGATAAGCCGAATCCAAAAGATACGGATATCGATGCGGCGATGAACGGTAATATATGCCGTTGTGGCACCTATACACGTATCAAAGCAGCTATCAAAACGGCGGCTCAGACTGGATAAGATTCACCCCTAAATTTGGCGCTTTGTTTTTCGGAAATGGCAACTGCCTTTCTTCCAAAACCTAATATCATATGACACTGATCAAGACTTCCTATAATAGACGATCTTTCTTGAAATCTTCTGCTGCCGCTGGCGGTGGCTTAATGCTTGGCTTTAGCTGGTTGGCTGGATGCACGCCATCTGCTACAGAAGAGGTAGGGCTAGAGATGCCCGACGAATGGTTTGACATCAATTCCTTTCTAAAAATTGGCAATAATGGAGTAGTGACGATTTACACACCCAACCCTGAGTTTGGCCAGAACGTCAAGACCTCTATGCCGATGCTGGTGGCGGAAGAATTGGATGTGGATTGGAAAAATGTTCTTTCTGAAATGGCTCCATACAATGCAGCGCAATTTGGGTTTCAATTTACAGGAGGAAGTCGAGGTATTATGTCTAGATGGAAGGGCTTGCGTATGGCAGGAGCATCTGCTAGGCATATGCTTAGAACAGCAGCAGCACAAACGTGGGAGGTGCCTTTGGAGGAGATTACTACCGAAGCAGGTATACTGTACCACAAAGCAAGTGATCGATCCGCAGGCTATGGGGAAATGGCTTCGGCAGCGACTAGCATCCCTGTACCTGAAGAAGTAGAATTGAAGGCGGTGAAGGATTTTACGATCATTGGCCATTCCAAAAAGAATGTAGATGGGGTCAAAATCGTAACCGGGCAGCCTATGTTTGGCCTAGACTATCACAAAGAAGGCATGTTGATGGCCATGATTGAACATCCTCCTGCATTTGGAATGAGGTTTAAATCTATTCGTAATCTCGAAGCGGTTAAATCCATGCCAGGCATTAGAGATGTTTTTAGTTTTAAATCCTATAAAGATGGCTATGAAAAAGGAGGCTTTGATACCAATGCCTTTCCAGAGTTAGTAGCTATTGTGGGCAATTCCACCTGGGAAGTCATGAATGCCAAGAAAGCATTGCAAGTGGACTGGCAATCTGCGGAAGCCTTTGTAGAAACGATTAATGGTTTTAGAGGCAAGTCCACTAGAAATGTACCTGCTGGACTCGAAGATACAGCTAGCCATCAAACACAGATGGAAGCCCTGGCGGCCAAACCGGGCAAAATCACCCGGAAAGATGGCGAGCCTGAAAAAGCATTTGCGGAGGCAGCAAGAGTTATAGAACGGACATATTCTGCTCCTTTCCTGGCACATAACTGTATGGAGCCGATGAATTCCTTTGCTCATGTCGAAGGGGATAAAGTATGGATTGCTGGCCCGCTACAGGCTCCTGGTCTGATTGAACCCACCATAGCGGCAAGATTAGATGTGCCGATAGAGAACATTGAAATTGAGATGACTCGTATGGGCGGTGGTTTTGGCCGGAGGGCTTATTCACATTACATGGTGGAAGCAGCTTTGATTTCACAGCAGGTAGGTAGTCCCGTCAAACTAATGTATACTCGGGAAGACGATATGACAAACGGCATTTATCGTCCCGCTTATCAGGCTACTTATCGGGCAGCGCTGGATGAAAACAACCAGCTACTGGCTATTCATATAAAGGCAGGAGGAATTCCTGAAAGCCCTTTATTTGCCAATCGGTTTCCTGCTGGAGCAATTGATAACTATCTCGCGGAAGAATGGTCCATAGATTCCAATATAACAATTGGTGCATTCCGGGCCCCTCGCTCCAATTTTATGGCTGGCGCAGAACAATCATTTTTGGATGAAGTAGCGGAAGCCATGGGGCAGGATCCTATACAGTTTAGGTTGGATCTCTTGAAAAGAGCAATAGAGAATCCTGTCGGAGAAAAAAATGATTACGACGCTGCACGTTATGCGGGCGTTTTGGAGTTGGTTAAAGAAAAATCGGATTGGGGTAATAACGATGATCAAATACATCGAGGTGTTTCCGCTTATTTCTGTCATAATACCTACGCAGCACATGTGCTGGACCTGAAGATCAAAGAAGGGAAGCCAGTCGTTGAGAATGTGGTTTGTGCGATTGACTGTGGGATTGTGGTAAACCCCGACGCAGCAGTCAATATGGCGGAAGGAGGTATCACCGATGGCATTGGTAATGCTTTTTATGGGGAAATGACCTTCAAAGACGGTGTACCCGAAAAGAGTAATTTCCATGACTATCGCATGATCCGAATGAGTGAAGCACCGAAAGCCATTGAAGTTCATTTTGTACAAAATGAAATTGATCCTACTGGACTTGGTGAACCTCCATTCCCTCCTGTTTTTGGAGCTATAGCCAACGCTATGTATAAGGCAACTGGCCAACGGCAATACAAGCAACCATTTCTAGGAGAGGACCGAATACTGGGATAGAAGCAAAGAGTATATAGACTTATAAAATGTAGCTGAGATTCAGGCCGGTAGTCCAGAGGGTTTAGTAGACCTAAACCATGTAGGAAGCAATTGATCATTCTTAAATCACATTAAGTACAGAAATGAAAATATCAATTATAGGACTGTTTTTAGTTTTTGCAGGAGCGCAAATCTCCTTTGCACAAGAGGCCAGTACGGAACAGGAAGTCATCAAGCTTTCCAAACAAAAATGGCAATGGATGGC